>CAYPUJ010000052.1:0-16926 GCA_964413805.1 uncultured Bacteroides sp.
TTATTTGACTGTAATCGTGGGGCAAAATTAATAAATTAATACGAATGCCACAAAAAGCTGCCGCAAGATGTCCCGCAAGAAACACTGCTCTTTCATAATAAAAAAGATGCATTTGTGCCTTTCTTCCAACGTACATGTCAGGTGTTTCCGGAGTGCCTGTACCGGACGCGCTCCACACCTGTACCGGGCACGCCCCGTACCGTATCCCGGTTGCGCAGTCGGCTTATGCCGTGGGTGTCCTGCCTGTTTTTAAGCAAAAAAACAGAAACAGCGGTTGAACGAAACGGGAAAACCGTTAACTTTGCAACCGGAAATAAAAGTGGAACTGCATTTTTCTTATTATATCACTTAAATAAAGTAGTTATGACTTATTCACACGAAGTGGAACACATGTGTGTTGTTAAGAAAGGCCCCAACCACGGGCCGGCCCCCATTCCCGAAGAAGGCAAGTGGGTGAAAGCAAAAGAAATCGTAGACATCTCCGGACTGACGCACGGCATCGGCTGGTGCGCTCCCCAACAGGGTGCCTGCAAACTGACCCTCAACGTGAAAGAAGGTGTCATCCAAGAGGCATTGGTGGAAACCATCGGTTGCTCCGGCATGACGCATTCCGCCGCCATGGCATCGGAAATCCTCCCCGGCAAGACCATCCTGGAAGCACTGAACACCGACCTCGTCTGCGACGCCATCAACACGGCCATGCGCGAACTCTTCCTGCAAATCGTTTACGGACGCACGCAGTCGGCCTTCTCCGAAGGCGGCCTGATGATCGGTGCCGGACTGGAAGACCTGGGCAAGGGACTCCGCAGCCAGGTGGGCACGCTCTACGGCACGCTGGCCAAGGGCACACGCTACCTGGAACTGACCGAAGGCTACATCACCCGCATGGCGCTGGACAAGGACAACGAAGTCATCGGCTACGAATATGTCCACATGGGCAAGTTCATGGAACAGGTGAAGAACGGCAAAGACGCCAACGAAGCCCTGAAAGCCGTCACCGGCACCTACGGACGCTTCAAGCCCGAACAAGGCGCAGTTAAATACATTGACCCACGTAAAGAATAAAAGGAGGACACAGATTATGATCAGACCCGTACAATTTGAAAGCCAAGACCGCCGTATCAAGCAAATCCTTGCTGCACTGAACGAAAACGGCATCAAAGACATCGAAGAAGCAAACGCAATCTGTGACGCCGCCGGTCTCGACCCCTACATGACTTGCCAGGAGACGCAAGGCATCTGCTTCGAGAACGCCAAGTGGGCCTACGTGGTGGGTTGCGCCATCGCGCTGAAGAAGAACTGCACGAACGCCGCCGACGCTGCCGAAGCCATCGGTATCGGACTGCAGGCTTTCTGCATCCCCGGCTCGGTGGCCGACGACCGCAAAGTAGGTCTGGGCCACGGCAACCTGGCTGCCCGCCTCCTGCGCGAAGAGACCCAATGCTTCGCCTTCCTGGCCGGACACGAATCGTTTGCCGCCGCCGAAGGAGCCATCAAGATTGCCGAAATGGCTAACAAGGTGCGCCAGAACCCGCTGCGCTGCATCCTGAACGGACTGGGCAAGGACGCCGCCATGATCATCTCGCGCATCAACGGCTTTACGTATGTACAGACCCAGTTTGACTACTACACCGGCGAACTGAACATCGTGAAGGAGACGCCCTACTCCGACGGTCCCCGCGCCAAGGTGAAATGCTACGGTGCCGACGACGTGCGCGAAGGCGTGGCCATCATGTGGCACGAGAACGTGGACGTTTCCATCACCGGCAACTCCACCAACCCCACCCGCTTCCAGCATCCGGTGGCAGGCACGTACAAGAAAGAGCGCGTGCTGGCCGGCAAGCCCTACTTCTCGGTGGCCAGCGGTGGCGGAACAGGCCGCACGCTGCACCCGGACAACATGGCCGCAGGTCCCGCTTCCTACGGCATGACTGACACGCTGGGCCGCATGCACAGCGACGCCCAGTTTGCAGGTTCTTCGTCCGTACCCGCACACGTGGAGATGATGGGCTTCCTCGGCATCGGCAACAACCCGATGGTGGGCTGCACCGTGGCCTGCGCCGTCAACGTGGCACTGGCCCTGAACAAGCAGTAAGCACACACAAGTCCCTGCCTGCGGGCAGTGACAGGACAGGACAAATCCCCGCACCCTCCGGCACCTCGTGCCCGGGTGGCGGGGATTGCTGTTCCGTCACCGGCGGGAAGGACACACCCGCAGCAGGAAAAAGAAACGGGAGGCAGGCAACCGTCTTTCCACCGGCTGTCTGCCTCCCGTTGTGATTCCGCTGCGATTCGAACGCAGGACCCACGCCTTAGAAGGGCGTTGCTCTATCCAGCTGAGCTACGGAACCAACCTCCTTATTGCGGCGCAAAGGTATGCTTTTTCAGCGAATGCTGCAAGTTTTCGCAGGATTTCTTTGCCGCCGCCCTCCCCTGCCGGTTCCGCAGAGCCTTATCTGCGGGGTCGTCAGAGCCCTATCTGCGGCTTCGTCAGATAGCTATCTGCGGGTTTGTCAGATAGCCATCTGCGGGTTTGTCAGCTTGCCGGAGAGCACGATGCTCGAGCCGGTTCGAGCGCGGTGCTCAAGCTGGCTTTAGCACGATGCTCAAACTGGCTTTAGCGCGGTGCTCAAGCCGGCTTTAGCACGGTGCTCACTGGTTTGCGCCGTCTCCCCGCACAAAAAACGCCGCCCCCCGTGCGGTGATTCGTCGAAAAAGGCATAACTTTGCGGCGTTTTTTATAACACACTTACACAAACAAAAGACAGAAAGATGAAAGCATTTGTATTTCCGGGCCAAGGGGCCCAGTTCGCAGGCATGGGTAAAGACCTGTACGAAAGCTCGCCGCTGGCCAAAGAACTGTTTGAGAAAGCCAACGAAATCCTCGGATACCGCATCACCGACATCATGTTCGACGGTACTGACGAAGACCTGCGCCAGACCAGGGTGACGCAGCCTGCCGTCTTCCTCCACTCCGTCATCTCAGCCCTGTGCATGGGCGAAGACTTCAAGCCCGAAATGACTGCCGGACACTCGCTGGGCGAGTTCTCCGCCCTGGTGGCCGCCGGCGCACTGAGCTTCGAAGACGGCCTCAGGCTGGTCTATGCCCGCGCGATGGCCATGCAGAAAGCCTGCGAGGCGCAGCCCTCCACCATGGCCGCCATCATCGCCCTGCCCGACGAACAGGTGGAAGCCGTCTGTGCCGAAGTGGCCGCTGAAGGCGAAGTGTGCGTGGCAGCCAACTACAACTGCCCGGGGCAAATTGTCATCTCCGGCTCCGTGGGAAGCATCGGCAAGGCCTGCGAGCGGATGAAAGCCGCCGGAGCCAAACGTGCCCTGCCGCTGAAGGTGGGAGGAGCCTTCCACTCGCCGCTGATGGAACCGGCCCGCGCCGAACTGGCCACCGCCATCCACGCAACGGAATTCCACACGCCCCACTGCCCCGTCTACCAGAACGTGGATGCCCGTCCCCACACCGACCCGGACGAAATCAAGCAGAACCTCATCGCCCAGCTGACCGCCCCCGTGCGCTGGACGCAGACCGTGCAGAACATGGTGGCCGACGGTGCCACCGACTTCACCGAATGCGGTCCCGGCGCCGTGCTGCAGGGCCTCATCAAGAAGATAGACAAGACCGTGACGGCGCACGGCATTGCATGACCGAAGGCAACTTCCTATATCCCGGCACATCCCTGCCGGGATTTTTTTGCCTTTTACCGAAGCAACCCGCGCTTTTTTCGCAAAATTCATCTATCTTTGCTCCGTAAAAAAAGAGACAAAGGGGTGCCCCACTGCGGGCTGAGATCATACCCTCGAACCTGATGCAGTTAGTACTGCCGTAGGAATTGTGGATATACACCTTCTCCATCGCAACACCGCACCGCAACCGGGCATTCTCCCTTTGCACATTATCCTTAAAATCACGTTACGAATATGAAACTATCAGTGAACAGCAAAGAGAAAGAAACCCGGGCCGCCACCTTGCAGGAACTGGCACAGGAACTGGCACTGCCGGCACAAGGCGTGGCCGTGGCGGTCAACAACCGGATGGTTCCCCGCACCGAATGGGAGCAATACGCACTGGCCGAAGGAATGCAAATCGTCATCATCAAAGCCGCGTGCGGAGGATAAGCCCATGATACCCGTACAATTCATCACACACTGCACCGAACGCTACTCCTACCTCGACTCGGCCCGCATGGCACTGGAGGGCGGCTGCCGCTGGATACAACTCCGCATGAAAGACTGCCCGCCGGAAGAAGTGGAAGCCGTGGCACGGCAAGTGCAGGCTCTCTGCAAGGAACACGATGCCATCTTCATCATCGACGACCACGTGCACCTGGCACAGAAGCTGGAAGCCGACGGCGTACACCTGGGCAAGCAGGACATGCCCGTGGCCGAAGCACGCCGGGTGCTGGGCGAGGGTTTCCTGATAGGAGGCACGGCCAACACGTTCGACGACATCGTGCAGCACCGGCAAGGCGGGGCGGACTACATCGGGTGCGGCCCCTTCCGCTACACCTCCACCAAAAAGAACCTCAGCCCCGTGCTTGGCCTGGAAGGATATGCGGCCATCATGCGGCAGATGGACGAAGCAGGCATCGGACTGCCCGTCGTTGCCATCGGGGGCATCACAAGGGAGGACATCCCCGGCATCATGCAGACCGGCGTGCACGGCATTGCCCTCTCGGGCAGCGTGCTGCGGGCGGAAAGCCCGGTGGAAGAGATGAAAGCCATCCTGTCGCTGTGAACCGGCCCGACCATCGAAATCAATCACTCAAAAAAACATTTTATCAGATATGGACAAACTTATCATTGCGGGACAGACATTCGACTCCCGCCTCTTCCTGGGAACAGGAAAATTCAGCAGCAACGAACTGATGGAACAATCCATTCTGGCTTCGGGCACACAGATGGTGACCGTGGCCATGAAACGCATCGAACTGGGCGACAAGGAGGACGACATGCTGCGTCACGTCACGCATCCAGGCATCCGGCTGCTGCCCAATACCAGCGGCGTGCGCAATGCCGAAGAGGCTGTGTTCGCCGCCCAGATGGCACGCGAAGCCTTCGGCACCAACTGGCTGAAGCTGGAAATACACCCCGACCCGCGCTACCTGCTGCCCGACTCAGTGGAGACGCTCAAAGCCACGGAACAGCTGGTGAAACTGGGCTTCGTGGTCCTGCCCTACTGCCAGGCCGACCCCACGCTGTGCAAACGGCTGGAGGAGGCAGGCGCAGCCACCGTCATGCCGCTGGGTGCCCCCATCGGCACGAACAAAGGGCTGCAGACCCGTGACTTCCTGCGCATCATCATCGAGCAGGCCAACATTCCCGTAGTGGTGGACGCAGGCATCGGTGCACCGAGCCATGCCGCCGAAGCAATGGAGATGGGCGCATCGGCCTGCCTGGTCAACACCGCCATTGCCGTGGCGGGCAACCCCGTGGAGATGGCACTGGCCTTCAAGGAGGCCGTGGAAGCCGGACGCCGCGCCTACGAGGCCGGACTGGGCACACAGGCCGACACAATGGTGGCCGAAGCCAGTTCGCCGCTCACGGCATTCCTCCAATGACAACAAACCCGTAAAAAGAACCCCTCATCGACCAAGACAATGAACCAACGCATCAAATACTCCCGCTCCGAAAAGGTCTACCTGCCGGGGCAAATCTATCCCGACCTGCGCGTGGCCATGCGCCGCGTGGAGCAGGTGCCAAGCACCACCTTCGACGCCGACGGCAACAAAATCATCACGCCCAACCCGAAGGTGTACATCTACGACACCAGCGGCCCGTACAGCGACCCCGACGTCAGCATCGACCTGAAGAAAGGCCTGCCACGCCTGCGCGAACCCTGGATACTGAAGCGCGGCGACGTGGAACGCCTGCCCGAAATCTCCTCGGAATACGGGCGTATGCGCCGCGACGACCGCTCGCTGGACCACCTGCGCTTCGAGCACATCGCCCTGCCCTTGCGTGCCAGGGAGGGACAGTGCTGCACGCAGATGTACTACGCCAAGCAGGGCATCATCACGCCCGAAATGGAATACGTGGCCATCCGCGAGAACATGAACTGTGCCGAACTGGGCATCGACACGCACATCACACCGGAGTTTGTACGCCAGGAGATAGCCGCCGGGCGTGCCCTCCTGCCTGCCAACATCAACCATCCCGAGGCAGAGCCGATGATCATCGGCCGCAACTTCCTGGTGAAGATAAACACCAACATCGGCAACTCGGCCACCACCTCGTCCATCGACGAGGAAGTGGAGAAAGCCCTGTGGAGCTGCAAATGGGGCGGAGACACGCTGATGGACCTCTCCACCGGCGCCAACATACACGAGACGCGCGAATGGATCGTGCGCAACTGCCCCGTGCCGGTGGGGACGGTGCCCATCTATCAGGCACTGGAAAAGGTGGACGGGCGCGTGGAAGACCTTTCGTGGGAACTGTACCGCGACACCCTCATCGAGCAGTGCGAACAGGGAGTGGACTACTTCACCATCCACGCGGGCATCCGCCGGCACAACGTGCACCTGGCCGACAAGCGGCTGTGCGGCATCGTGAGCCGGGGAGGAAGCATCATGAGCAAGTGGTGCATCGTGCACGACCGCGAATCGTTCCTCTACGAGCACTTCGACGACATCTGCGACATTCTGGCCCAATACGACACGGCCATCTCGCTGGGCGACGGGCTGCGTCCCGGCTGCATCGAGGATGCCAACGACGAAGCCCAGTTTGCCGAACTGGACACGATGGGCGAACTCGTCACCCGCGCCTGGGAGAAGAACGTGCAGGCCTTCATCGAAGGACCGGGACACGTGCCCATGCACAAAATCAAGGAAAACATGGAACGGCAAATCGAGAAATGCCACAACGCCCCGTTCTACACCCTGGGGCCCATCGTGACGGACATCGCACCGGGCTACGACCACATCACTTCGGCCATCGGAGCCGCGCAAATCGGCTGGCTGGGAACGGCCATGCTGTGCTACGTCACCCCCAAGGAGCACCTGGGCCTGCCCGACAAGGAGGACGTGCGTGCAGGGGTGGTGACCTACAAGATTGCCGCCCATGCCGCCGACCTGGCCAAGGGGCATCCCGGTGCACAGGTGCGCGACAATGCCCTCAGCAAGGCACGCTACGAGTTCCGCTGGAGAGACCAGTTTGACATCTCGCTCGACCCTGAACGGGCTGCGAAGTACTTCTACGCCGGCAAGCACGTAGACGGAGAATACTGCACCATGTGCGGACCGAACTTCTGCGCCATGCGCATCAGCCGACAAATCAACCAAAAGAAATGAACGCGCGGCATCTCCCGCACGAAGAACAGAAGCAAATCATCCAATAAACAAAAAACAACTGCAATATGTTTAGCGAACAACTCTCCCAAATATCCTGGGAAGCCACTACCGAGCGCATCCTCACGGCCACCGATGCCGACGTGCGCCGCGCCCTGGCCAAAGAACATTGCGACGTGGAGGACTTCATGGCCCTCCTCTCTCCCGCCGCCGAGCCTTACCTGGAGACGATGGCAAGGCTCAGCAAGAAATACACCGAAGAACGGTTCGGGCGGACCATCTCCATGTTCGTGCCCCTCTACCTCACCAACTCGTGCACCAACTCGTGCGTCTACTGCGGATTCCACATCAGCAATCCGATGAAGCGCACCATACTGACGGAGGAGGAAATCGTGAACGAGTACCGCGCCATCAAGCGGCTGGCGCCTTTCGAAAACCTGCTGCTCGTCACCGGCGAAAACCCCGCCAAGGCAGGCGTGGACTACATTGCCCGTGCACTCGACCTGGCCAAGCCCTACTTCTCCAACCTCAAAATCGAGGTGATGCCCCTCAAGACGGAAGAATACAAGGAACTGACACAACACGGCATGAACGGTGTCATCTGCTTCCAGGAGACGTACAACCGCGCACACTACAACATCTACCACCCGCGCGGCATGAAGTCGAAGTTCGAGTGGCGCGTCAACGGGTTCGACCGCATGGGACAGGCCGGCGTACACAGCATCGGCATGGGCGTGCTCATCGGACTGGAACGGGAGTGGCGCACAGACATCACCATGATGGCCTACCACCTGCGCTACCTGCAACGCCACTACTGGCAGACGAAGTACAGCGTCAACTTCCCGCGTATGCGCCCCTCGGAGAACGGAGGCTTCCAGCCCAACGTAGTCATGACCGACCGCGAACTGGCACAGGCCACCTTCGCCATGCGCATCTTCGACCACGACGTGGACATATCCTACTCCACCCGCGAACCGGCCTACATCCGTGACCACATGGCCACACTGGGCGTGACCACCATGAGTGCCGAGAGCAAAACCGAACCCGGCGGGTACTATTCCTACCCGCAGACACTGGAACAGTTCCACGTGAGCGACGAACGCACCGCTGCCGAGGTGGAATGTGCCCTTCGTATGCAGGGACGCGAACCGGTGTGGAAGGACTGGGACGCTTCGTTCGACCTCTTCAAGGCACCGGCCGTATAACCGGTTTTCCTTTAATATCAATCTATTATTATGGTACAGACCGGAAGCAGATACGAACGCCAGACAGCCTTGCCCGAAGTGGGCACGGCAGGCCAGGAACGCCTGCAAAACACCCGGGTACTCATCGTGGGCGTAGGTGGACTGGGCAGCCCCATTGCACTCTACCTGGCCGCCGCAGGTGTGGGTACGCTGGGACTGGTGGACGATGACACCGTGAGCCTGAACAACCTGCAACGGCAGGTGCTCTACACCGAGGCAGAAGTGGGGCAGCCCAAAGTGCATTGCGCCGCCCGGCGGCTACAGGCCCTGAACAGCAGCCTGCACGTGGAAGCGCATCCCTGCAGGCTGGACAGGCAGAATGCTGCGGACATTGTAGGAGCCTACGACCTGGTGGTGGACGGATGCGACAACTTTGCCACCCGCTACCTGCTGAGCGACACGTGTGCAGACCTTCATATACCTTATATATATGGAGCCATACGGGGATTTGAGGGACAGGTGTCGGTGCTGTGCCACGACGAACCGATGCGTACCTACCGCGACCTCTACCCGGACGAAGCTGCCATGCTGGCTCTGCCTCCGGAGAAAGCCGTGCTGGGCGTGACACCCGCCGTGACGGGAAGCGTACAGGCAGGTGAAGCCCTAAAGATTGCGCTGGGATGCGGAGAGCCACTCGTGGGGCGGCTGTGGACGATAGACTTGCGGACAATGCAAACCTGCCTGATAACTTTCTGACGCAGCCATGAAACTGATCGTCATCACCCGTCCCGACTTCTTCGGGGAAGAAGCACAAGCCATCGAAGCCCTGTTCCGTGCCGGACTGGAACTCCTGCACCTGCGCAAGCCCAGAGCATCGGCCACGCAGGTGGAAGAACTGTTGCGGCAGATTCCCGCCGTGTACCGCATACGCATCGCCCTACATGACCATTTCGAGTTAGCCACCCCCTGGGGTGTGGGAGGCATCCACCTGAATGCCCGCAACCCCGAAGCCCCGCACGGGTGGACAGGCCGTGTCAGCTGTTCCTGCCATTCGCTGGAAGAGGTGCGGCAACGGAAGGACAGATGCGATTATGTGTTCCTCAGCCCCATCTACGACAGCATATCCAAAGCCGGCTACACCGCCGCCTTCCCCGCAGATGAGTTGCATCAGGCATGGCAGGCGGGAACACTCGACCGGCGTGTCATCGCCCTGGGCGGCATCGATGCCACACGCCTGCCCGAAGTGGAAAGACTGGGCTTCGGAGGAGCGGCCATGTTGGGCGATGTGTGGAACAGGCTGCACACCGGCTTCATTCCCCACTTCAGGCAACTGAAGCAGGCCGCCACCACACAACGCCCGCCCGTGATACTCAGCATTGCCGGTTCCGACCCGTCAGGAGGAGCGGGCATACAGGCAGACATCAAGACCATATCGGCATTGGGAGGCTATGCAGCTTCGGTCGTCACCGCCATCACGGTGCAAAACACCCGTGGGGTGCAGGCCGTCCATGCCGTATCCCCGCAGGCAGTGGGCGAACAGGTGGCAGCTGTGTTGGAAGATTTAAGGGTGGATGCCATCAAGATAGGCATGTTGCCCGATGCAGGCACCGTAGATTCCGTGGCCGATTGCCTGGCACACTACCCACACGGTCCCGTAGTCTACGATCCGGTCATGGCATCTACCAGCGGGCGCAACCTCATGGATGCAGCAGCCGTCCGCACGGCACGCCTCCGCCTGTTTCCCTGCTGCGCCCTGGTCACTCCCAACCTGCCCGAAGCAGGCCTTCTGTGCGGAAGCACCGTACCGGACAGCCCGCAGGCCCAGGAAGAAGCGGCACGAGCCCTGGCAGAAGCATTCGGCACGGCTTTCCTGGTAAAAGGCGGACACCTGCCCGGCAAGGAGATGTGCGATGTGCTGTGCCTGGCCGGACGCATCACCCGCTTCGAGGGGCGCAAGGTGGACAGCCGCAACCTGCACGGCACGGGCTGCACCCTATCGTCGGCCATCGCCACCTGCCTGGGACGGGGAATGACGATGGAAAGCGCCGTGGACCGTGCCAAGACCTACGTCACACAAGCCATCCGCGCAGGAAGCACGCTCGGCATCGGACACGGCAACGGGCCTTTGTGGCATTTTTTTCACCTGCCAACCGATGAATGTAAATTTTAAGCACTAACTTTGCAGCCGTTATCTTTTACAAACAGGCACATACACAATATGGAAAAAGCAAAGGTATATTTCTCGGACTTGCGCACCTCCCCCTCCTCCAACCTGTTGGACAAAATGGAACGGCTGCTGAAACGGGCCGGCATCGGTCGGCTGCCACTTAAAGACAGCTTCACTGCCATCAAGATACACTTCGGAGAGCCGGGCAACCTTGCCTACATCCGTCCCAACTATGCCGCACGTATGGCCAACCTGTTGCGGAGCCTTGGAGCCAAACCGTTTCTGACCGACTGCAATACGCTCTACTCCGGCCGCCGCTCCAACGCTGTAGACCACCTGCAAAGCGCTATGGAGAACGGCTTCAACCCCATCTCCGCCCAGTGTCAGGTCATCATCGGCGACGGGCTGAAAGGTACGGACTACCGCGAAATCCCCATCGACAACGCCGGGTATTGCCCTGCACCCAAGATAGGCACAGCCATTGCCGATGCCGATGCAATCATCAGCATGAACCACTTCAAGGGACACGAACAGGCCGGCTTCGGCGGCGCACTGAAGAACCTGGGCATGGGTTGTGCCAGCGTGGGCGGCAAACTGGAACTGCACGCCTCTTCGCAGCCCAAGGTGGACACGGAGCATTGCATCGGGTGTAACATCTGCGTGAAGCACTGCGCCCACGATGCCATCCACCTCAATGACAGCCGCAAGGCGGAAATAGACTACGGCAAGTGCGTGGGTTGCGGACAGTGCGTGGCCCTGTGCCAGCACGATGCGGCCGTGGTGAGCGACTGGGACACATCCGAACGGCTGAACTACAAGATAGCGGAATACACCAAAGCCGTACTGAAGGGCAAGCCCCACTTCCACATCAGTTTCATCATGAACGTCTCACCGGAATGCGATTGCTGGAACCACAACGACGCAGCCATCGTGCCCGACCTGGGTATGCTGGCTTCGGCCGACCCCGTGGCTCTCGACATGGCCTGTGCGGACATGGTGATGCAAGCCCCCATCCTGCACGGCAACAATGTGCTGGGACAGAAACACGAACACGATGACCTGTGCGGATGCGACAAGTTCCACCTTGTACATCCCGACACTGACTGGCTCGCCGGCTTACGACATGCCGAAAAGATAGGCATCGGTACCATGCAATACGAACTCATCAAAATGTAATCACCCCAAAAACGAATAACAGTCATGGACGAGAACAACAAACTGATAATCTACCAGGTGATAGTCCGCCTGTTCGGGAACAGCAACAGCCATTGCACAAACGGCGGCAGTCTCGAACAGAACGGATGCGGCAAGATGGCCGACTTCACAACCAAGGCACTCAATGAAATCAAGCGGCTGGGTGCCACACACATCTGGTACACCGGCATCATCGAACATGCCACCCAGACCGACTACCGGCGCTACAACATCCGCCCCGACCATCCGGCCATCGTGAAAGGCAAAGCAGGCTCGCCTTATGCCATCAAAGACTATTATGACATAGACCCCGACATTGCCAAGGACATCCCCGGACGGATGAAGGAATTTGAGAACCTGGTACAACGCACGCAACGCTGCGGACTGAAGGTCATCATGGACTTCGTGCCCAACCACGTAGCACGCCAGTACCACTCAGACGCACAGCCCGACGGCACCACAGAACTGGGAGCCAACGACAACCCCAACCACGCTTTCAGCCCTTACAATAATTTCTACTACATTCCTCAGACCGAACTGCACGGCCGGTTCGACATGAAGGGGCCGGCAGCAGAGCCTTATCGGGAGTATCCTGCCAAGGTGACGGGCAACAACCGCTTCGACGCCTACCCCAACATCAACGACTGGTACGAAACAGTGAAGCTCAACTACGGCGTAGACTACCTGAACGGAGGCACCTGCCACTTCAACCCCGTGCCTGACACCTGGCACAAAATGCTGCACATCCTGCTGTTCTGGGCTTCGAAACGCATTAACGGTTTCCGTTGCGACATGGCCGAGATGGTACCCGTGGAATTCTGGGAGTGGGCCATTCCCCAAGTCAAAGCCCGATATCCCGGCATCCTGTTCATCGCCGAAATCTACAACCCTGCCGCCTACAAGAGTTACCTCTTCCGGGGCAAATTCGACTACCTCTACGACAAGGTGGGGCTGTACGACACACTCCGCTCCGTCATCTGCGGGCATCAGTCGGCCACGGCCATCACACGGGCCTGGCAAAGCCTGGACGGCATCGAAAAGCGTATGCTCAACTTCCTGGAGAATCACGATGAGCAACGCATCGCTTCGCAATTCTTCGCCGGACAGGCACGCAAGGCCATACCGGGACTCATCGTGTCTGCCTGCATGAATACCAATCCCATGATGATTTACTTCGGACAGGAACTGGGCGAAATGGGCATGGACAGTGAGGGCTACAGCGGCAGGGACGGACGGACCACCCTTTTCGACTACTGGAGCGTGGACACGGTGCGCCGCTGGCGCAACGGCGGAAAGTTTGACGGCAAGCTGCTCACCGAGGAGGAAAAGAAGCTGCAGGCCACCTACCAACGCATTCTCACCCTCTGCCGTGAGGAACAGGCCATTGCACAGGGGGCGTTCTTCGACCTGATGTATGCCAACCTCAACGGGTGGCGGTTCAACGAACACAGGCAGTATGTATTCCTGCGCAAACACGGACAGGAACTCCTGCTGATTGCGGCCAACTTTGACAATGTGAACGTCAACGTGGCCGTCAACATACCTGCCCATGCCTTCGACTACCTGCAAATCCCGCAAACGGAACAAGTCCGGGCCACCGACCTGCTGACAGGTGAAGTGACAAGTCTTCCCCTGCTGGCTCACCGTCCCGTGGAACTCAACATCACAGCCTACGGCGGAAAGATACTGAAGTTCACTCTCTAACCGCAACACCCCACACGGGAAAGCAGCTTTTTTGCCTGCTTTTGTAGCGCGTTAGAAATATTATTTGTAAGTTTGTCAGACTAAAAAGGAAGATACGACATGAACATCCCTGACCTGTTCTCCTTCTTGAAGGACCTGGCGGCAAACAATGACCGCACATGGTTCAATGCACACCGTGAGCGATACGAGGCTGCACGTACCACTTTCGAACAACTGCTGACAGTTGCCATCGCCCACATCAGTGCCTTCGACGAGAGCATACGGGGAATCGAACCCAAGGATTGCACCTACCGCATCTACCGCGACACGCGCTTCAGTCCGGACAAGACTCCCTACAAGACCCACATGGGAGGCTACATCAACGCCCGTGGCAAGAAGTCGGACTACTGCGGCTACTACATCCACCTGGAACCCGGAAACTGCATGCTTGCCGGGGGCAGCTACTGTCCGCCGCCCGCCCTGTTGCGTGCCCTGCGCCAGTCGGTGTACGACAACATCGACGAGTTCCGCGCCATCGTGGAGGATCCGGCTTTCCGCCGCTATTTCCCGGTGGTGGGAGAAACGTTCCTGAAGTCTGCTCCCAAAGGTTTTCCCAAGGACTTTCCCTACCTGAAATACCTGCAATGCAAGGAGTACACCGTGTACTGCCCGGTGGAAGACCGCTTCTTCCTGCAAGCAGACTTCCTTGACCGCATGGACGACATCTTCCGACAACTGAAACGCTTTGCCGACTTCGTGAACTACACGATAGATGAACTGGAATGAAAACCAAAGAGCGATAATATAAAAACTATTAACCAAAAACTTTAGAGTTATGATAATAGACAAACTGGAGCATATCGGGAACTACGTTTCGCTGAACCCGTTGTTCGCCCAAGCCGTCGAGTTCCTGCAGCAACACGACCTGCAGACTTTGGAGCCGGGCAAGACCGAACTGAAAGGCAAGGACCTGCTGGTGAACGTGACACAGACCAGGCCCAAGACAGCAGAAGAAGCCAGGCTGGAGACACACCGCGACTTCATCGACATTCAGATTCCTGTGTCAGGACCGGAAATCATGGGCTATACCCCTGCCGCCGGTTGCCTCCCGGCCGATGCCCCCTACCAGGCGGAGAAAGACATCACCTTCTACGAAGGCAAAGCACAGAGCTACGTGCGGGTGGAGCCGGGAATGTTTGCCATCTTCTTCCCGCAGGACGGCCATGCCCCGGGCATCACTCCCGACGGCGTAAAGAAAGTGATTGTGAAAGTAAAAGCCTGATAACCCCTAATCACGCACGTTTTATGGAAACATTGAACCTGATCAAGAACGACCCCTGGCTGGAACCGTATGCCGATGCCATCAACGGCAGACACCAACACGCCATCGAAAAAGAAGCCGAACTGACCGGCAACGGGAAACAGAGCCTGTCGGACTTCGCCTCCGGATACCTGTATTTTGGCCTGCACTCCACCCCCAAAGGATGGGTGCTACGCGAATGGGCGCCCAACGCCACGCAGATTTTCCTGACAGGCTCCTTCAACAACTGGAAAGAGCAAAAGAAGTACAGCCTGAAACGCAAGGACAACGGCGTGTGGGAAATCAGGCTGCCGGCCACTGCCCTGAACCACGGCGACCTCTACAAACTGATGGTGCATTGGGAAGGCGGCCGCGGCGAACGCATTCCCGCCTGGGCCACAAGAGTGGTGCAGGACGAACAGACCAAGATATTCAGTGCACAGGTGTGGGCGCCCAAGAAACCCTACAAGATGAGGAAACGCGCCTTCAAGCCATCGACCAAACCCCTGCTCATCTACGAATGCCACATCGGCATGGCGCAGCAGGAAGAGAAGGTAGGCTCCTACCGGGAGTTCCAGGAGAATGTGCTCCCGCGCATCGTCCGCGACGGCTACAACTGCATCCAGATAATGGCCATCCAGGAGCATCCCTATTACGGCAGCTTCGGCTACCACGTGTCGAGCTTCTTCGCCCCCTCCTCACGCTTCGGCACGCCCGACGAACTGAAAGAACTTATCGACACGGCACACAAGATGGGACTGGCCGTCATCATGGACATCGTGCACTCCCATGCCGTGAAGAACGAAGTGGAAGGTCTGGGCAATTTTGCCGGCGACCCCAACCAATACTTCTATCCCGGCGACCGCCACGAACATCCCGCGTGGGATTCCCTCTGCTTCGACTACGGCAAGAACGAGGTGATGCACTTCCTCTTGTCCAACTGCAAGTACTGGCTGGAAGAGTTCCACTTCGACGGCTTCCGCTTCGACGGCGTGACTTCCATGCTCTACTACAGCCACGGCCTGGGCGAAGCCTTCTGCAACTACAACGACTACTTCAACGGCCACCAGGACGACAACGCCATCTGCTACCTCACCCTGGCAAACCGCCTTATCCACCAAGTCAACCCGAACGCTATCACCATTGCCGAAGAAGTGTCGGGTATGCCCGGACTGGCAGCCCGGTTCGAAGACGGCGGATACGGCTTCGACTACCGCATGGCCATGAACATTCCCGACTACTGGATCAAGACCATCAAGGAAAAGATAGACGAGGATTGGAAACCGTCAAGTATGTTCTGGGAAGTGACCAACCGCCGCAGCGACGAGAAGACCATCTCCTACGCCGAAAGCCACGACCAGGCATTGGTGGGCGACAAGACCATCATCTTCCGCCTGATTGATGCCGACATGTACTGGCACATGCAGATCGGCGACGAAAACTACACCGTGCGCCGGGGCATCGCCCTGCACAAGATGATACGCTTGCTGACAGTCACCACCATCAACGGCGGCTACCTGAACTTCATGGGCAACGAGTTCGGACATCCGGAATGGATTGATTTCCCGAGGGAAGGCAACGGGTGGTCGTACAAGTACGCCCGCCGCCAATGGGACCTGGTGGACAACCCGAATCTGGCCTATCACTACCTGGGGGACTTCGATGCCGCCATGCTGCAGGTCATCAAAAGCGTGCGCAACTTCCAGGCCACACCGGTGCAGGAAATCTGGCACAACGACGGCGACCAGGTGCTGGCCTATATGCGCAAGGACCTGGTGTTCGTGTTCAACTTCAACCCCAAACAGTCGTTCACCGATTACGGCTTCCTGGTACCGGCCGGTTCCTACGATGTCATCCTGAACACAGACAACCCCCTCTATGGCGGCTATGGCTTCAGCGATGATACCGTGCGGCACTTCACCATGCCCGACCCGCTCTATGCCAAGGAAAAGAAAGAGTGGCTGAAGCTGTACATCCCGGCCCGCACGGCGGTGGTGCTCCGCAAAAGCAAATAAACATACTTCACAGTTGCTTTAACACCCATGCATGAGGTATCGGAAGAGGTCATGCATGGGTTGTCTTAGTACCCCATGCATGGGT
>CAYPUJ010000053.1:0-12784 GCA_964413805.1 uncultured Bacteroides sp.
GCCCCTCAGAAGCGGTAGGAGAGGGCAAGTTGCAAGTGTCCGGGCACTTTTTTGTACAGGGACGTGCTTGTGTAATACAACGTGTTGTAGATGCCTACCCATTCCATGTCTTTCAGGTGCAACAGGTTTCTTCCGGAGACTTTCACGCCGACTTTCCTTATCTGATACTCACAACTGAATCCGAGGTTGACGGTGTTCCGGTTGTAGTATGCGTTCTCGGAATTGAGGAATGTGCCATAGATGTAGGCTTTGACTTTCCGGCAGGAATAATGCAGCTTGCCCGTCGCACTCCATTCGTGCAGGTCGTTTTTTATGCTTGTGCCCGATGTCGTGTTGTTCTGATAGTTGTAGCTGACTTCCAATTCCGCATTGAATGCAGCCTTGAATCTGGATGAAAAGTCCAGTCCTGTTGCAACGTTTTGCAGCTTGATTTGATTCTCTGAATTGTTCAACATGACATCGTATTGGGTTTGGGAAAAAGAACAGGTGAGTCTGGCATCGACGGGCAGGAAGGACAGTCCTTTGTTCAGATAGAGCTTTGCCATGCAGATGTCCTGTTCGCCCCCGTCCCGGTAGGTTATGGTGTTCGTAATCCCCTCTTGGGATATGCAGGACATCGGCAGGTTTCTTTTGTTTGTGTAGTTGGCAAATACGAAGAACGTCGTGTTTGTGTATAGGTCAAATATGCTGTAGTTCAATGCAACTTTGGCCTCGTTGCTGAACAGGTCTGTCACCGTGGAGCCTTGCGATAATCCGTTGTATCCGGTGACCCTGTACAGTTTTGACAGGTACCCGATTTCTGTCGGTGTCGTATCGTAGGTTGCCTGAAGATTCAGCCGGTGCCAGGGGCTGAACACAAACTGCATGGAAAGTTCCGGGGAAGCGAATCCTTTCGTGTCGTTCTTGTCGGAAATGCTTTCGCGGCAATCGTTGATGGAAAATTTTCCTCCCAGTCCGAACCTGAAGGTTCCTTTGTTCTTTTCCAGCCGTATGCCGGCCAGGTATTTGTTGATGCTTAGCACGTCAGACTCTGTTTCGTCTTCTGTGTACGATAGCTTTTCTCTGGAATGACTGTATGACAGGGAGGTGTTCAGGTTTACGTCCCCGAATAGCGGAAACACGTATCCCGTTTCGGCAGAAACGCTTGTTTTCCGGTTGACGGTGTTGTTTGAGAACATGTACGGATAGTCCCCTTCTTGTGTGGAAGTGTACGGGACAGGCAGCAGCAGGCTGTCGCTCAGGATGTTGTAATCGTTGTCCCTATTGGTCGCTTCTACGTGTATGTATGAATACAGTATTCCGCTTCCGATGACAAGGTTGGAGTTCAGGTCCTGTAGAAACCGTATGCTGGTCAGTTCCTTCCTGTTGTCGGATGAGACTGACAGGCGGCTGATGCTGTTGTCCACCACCTGCCGGGCATCGTATCTGCCCAGGCTGAAATTGGTGTAGGCATTCAGTTCGAATCTGTCGCTGACTTTCCATGACTCCTGGAAGCCGGTTGCCATGTAATGGTTTTTGTCGTCGTTAAGTTCGCTCTTCCGGTTCGTGATGTCTCCCGAAAAGTAGAGATCCTCGCTTTGGCTGTCGGCTTTGAGGAATGAACCGTTGTAAAGGGCATTCCCCTTGAAGCTGAATTTCCCGGAAGGCACGTATGTCGCATTTAAGGAAAGGGCACCGTTGGTGTGTTCATACACGTTGCTCGGCGGCATCAGCATGGTTGCTTCTTCGTTGGCCAGGGTGTACGTGTTTTTGTTCCGGCTCAACAGGTTGTCTATTCCTCCTATGTTGCTGATGTAGTCTTCTATCGAAAAGACCGCATCCCCGGTGTTGTTTGCCGACAGGATGGCCGAGAAGGAACTCTTTTCTCCCATGCGTATCAGGCTGGATTTGGCCTGGTACTTGTTCCTGTAGCCTCCGCCCAGCTGTACGGAACCGTTTAATGCCTTGCTTTTGGACGTTTTGATGTTGAGGGCCGAAGTCTCGTCCTGCTTGAATGCGTTTGTGATGCTTTTTTCCTTGTAGTTCAGAAGCAGTTCTGCACTTTCCATCATATTTGCAGGCAGGTTGCTTATGGCAAGGTTGCCGCTTGACGAGAGGATGTCCTTGCCGTCTATCAGGACTTTCCCGATGTTTTTCCCGGCATAAGACACTTTGCCGGTTTCGGTTACTTCCATTCCCGGTATCTTTCTGAGAACGTCGCCGATGTTCTCTTCTGTTCCGGTGGCGTAGTGTTGGGTGTCGAACGAGATGGTGTCGTTTGAGAATCTTATGCCGGAATACCGTGCTTTGACTGTGGCCTCATTGAGCAGGAAGGCATCTTCTTCCAGTTGCAGGTCAAAGGATTGTGAGGTGTTCCCGATTTGCCGCTTCAGTTCCTTGTATCCCAGGCTGCGCACGATCAGCCAGTCGCCTGTCTGTATGTCTGTTTTGACCGTGAAACTGCCCTCGTCGTTTGTGATGGCATATCCCTTGAGGGTCGAAGAGGATGTGCTGTCCGTATTGATAGTGACAGATGCGTAGGGCACAGGCTGGTCTTTGCAGTAAACGCTTCCTCTTATCTGGTTCTGGGCGTTTACGGCCAAGATTCCGACGGTCATCAGGATAGCGGCCATCGGAATGATTCTGTCGCAATTCATCGTGCTTACATTCTTATGACTCTGATTTTGGTTCCGCTTCCTTCCTGCACTCCCAGTTCTTCGAGCTTCTTTTTCTTGAGGGCTTCAAATTCTTCCCTGCTTGTTTCTTTTCCTTTGCCGGGTGCTTCTATCTGCAAAGCGTCGCGGTGTAAGTTGATTTCCTGCAGGACATACTGCTTGCTTGGGGTTTCCAGTTGGATGATAAGCCCCGGCAGGCCATGATATCCCATTGGCCCGAAGCTCACGGGAATTTCGGTCGTGAACCATGCGACGATGGAGGAGTCTCCTTTCAAGGTTGCTTTTGTGCAGTTCCTTTCAAGGATGTTCTTTCTGTCTGTTGTTATGTCCCATTCATATTCTTTCATTGCTTCTTTTATGAGGAAAGTCCGGTTGAGTATGTTCTCTTGGGAGATGGACACTTTTTCGTTCATGTCCATGTAGATGGCAGAACTTCCTCCTATCTTCCTGGTACTGCCGTTGCTTTGTTCATCAGGAATGGCTTCAAACAGGTATTTCCCGTCTGATACTTTCAGCGAGAAGCTCTGTCTGTTGTTGGATAATTGGTTGATGACCGCATTCCTTATGTCATCATCTTCCATGTTCCTGATCTCCTCCGATATGATGGCAGTAGAAGTGTATTTGCACTCAATGTGTTGGGCATGGGTGTGACACATCATCGTGCACATTGCGAATGCCATTAATGCAAATAACTTTTTCATTTTGAATTGTGATATTAGTTAGTATTAATGTTATCAAGCGCAAAGGTATAAAGGTTGCATTATACTTGTGTGTTTTGATTGATAAAACTATGATAAATAACCAAAATGTAATAGTTATGGCGAATAATAGAACATTATGCCTTTGTAGAGAAGGTGAATTGATTGACTTGTTGCTTACTAATAAAATTGGGCACAAATGTGGAGCAAACGGGACACAGGTACGGAGCGAGTGGGACACAGGTACGGAGCGAGTGGGATACAGGTACGGAACGAGTGGGATACAGGTACGGAGCAAATGGGATACAGGTACGGAACAAGTGGGATACAGGTACGGAGCAAACGGGATATAAGTGATTGTTTAAGTTGTTATAAATGAATAGCTTATGGTTTTCTGTACCAATCCGGGTGCCGCCCGCGACTTACTTCTGAGGATAAAAATATGCAGGTTGCATTTCGTCTTTCCCGGAAAAGCCGTATCTTTGCGCCGCAAAAGTAAATGTGGAAAGATTTGAGTAGCTTGCAACCACGGAAAAAAATGCTAAAACACATCCTTTTCTGAGCGTGCAAAGTCCTTCTTCGCAGGGAAGCGGCACGGAATCCTACTCTTCGGCTTTCCCCTTTCTTTTGATTGTCATTCTTAACGTTTAATCTATTAATGGAAGGAAAGATGGGATACTTATTCACATCCGAATCGGTGTCTGAAGGACACCCCGACAAAGTGGCCGATCAAATATCGGACGCTGTGCTTGACAAACTGTTGGCCTACGACCCCAGTTCCAAAGTAGCTTGCGAGACGCTGGTCACCACCGGGCAAGTGGTGCTGGCAGGAGAAGTGAAAACCAAGGCATACGTGGATATGCCGCTCATTGCCCGCGAAGTCATCAAGAAAATCGGCTATACCAAGGGTGAGTATATGTTCGAGGGAAACTCCTGCGGTGTGCTCAGTGCCATTCACGAGCAAAGTCCCGACATCAACCGGGGCGTGGAGCGTGCCGACCCAATGGACCAGGGAGCCGGCGACCAGGGCATGATGTTCGGCTACGCCACCAACGAAACGGAAAACTACATACCCCTCGCGCTCGACCTGGCACACCGCATTCTGCAGGTGCTGGCCGACATCCGCCGCGAAGGCAGGCAGATGACCTATCTGCGTCCCGATGCCAAGAGCCAGGTGACCGTCGAATACGACGAAGACGGCCGTCCCGTGCGCATCGACACCATTGTGGTCTCGACCCAGCACGACGATTTCGTCCGCCCCGCTGACGACAGCGAGGAAGCGCAGTTGAAGGCCGACGAGGAGATGTTGTCTGTCATCCGTCGCGATGTCATCAACATCCTCATGCCCCGCGTCGTGGCCTCCATCCACGCGCCCCGGGTACTGGCATTGTTCAACGACCGGATTACGTATCATGTCAATCCCACCGGCAAGTTCGTGATTGGCGGCCCCCACGGCGACACGGGTCTGACCGGACGCAAAATCATTGTTGACACCTACGGCGGCAAGGGTGCACACGGCGGTGGTGCCTTCTCCGGCAAAGACCCCTCGAAAGTGGACCGCAGTGCCGCATACGCTGCCCGCCACATAGCCAAGAACATGGTGGCGGCCGGTGTGGCCGACGAGATGTTGGTGCAGGTGAGCTATGCCATCGGCGTGGCACGTCCCATCAGCATTTATGTCAACACCTATGGACGTAGCCACGTGTCCATGAGCGACAGCGAGATAGCCCGTAAGATTGGTGAGATGTTCGACCTCCGTCCCAAAGCCATCGAAGACCGCCTGAAGCTGCGCAACCCCATCTACCAGGAAACAGCCGCCTACGGCCACATGGGACGCGAACCGCAAATCGTGACCAAGCACTTCCGCTCACGCTACGAGGGCAACAAGGACGTGACCGTGGAACTGTTTACGTGGGAAAAGCTGGACTACGTGGACCGTATCAGGCAGGAGTTCGGCCTCTGACAGGAAGTGGCTTTGCCGGTTGGCGCAAGCCGACCGATAAAAGCATCAGTCAAGTTTGCACCTGAAGCAATAGCTTCCCGCTGGCAACCGGTATTGCAGCCGGTTGTCGGGCGTGGAGGCTGTTTTGTATCGTTGGGGTACGTCTCGTCCGTTGAGTGACACCTCACCACGGACAAACGGGGGAAGAACCACGGTGGCTTCCGTGTCTTTGGGCACATTGAGCGTGAGCGTGAACGTTCCTGTTTCACACTCAAAAGCCGATTTCACCATTCCTCTGACCGTGGGTACCTCGATGGCTGCTTGTTTGAAAGTGGCAGGAGTGGGTGCCACGAGAAAATGTTTGTAGCCGGCTTCCAATGGGCGGACACCACACACGTATTGGGCTATGACAGTCAATCCGCCTCCGCTCCAGGCATGGTTGGTAGAACCGCCCCCGGAGCCGCCTATGCTCCAGTCTTCAAACAATGTGGTGTGCGTGGTGTCGTTCACCATGTCAGCAAACCGTTTCTCCATCCGTTCTAGTGCATAATCTCCCCGCCCCATTCGGAATAAGGCTTCCATCACGTACTTCTCCATGTAGGGGCTGGCATGCCACTGGGTTTTCAGCAGGTGGAAGATGCGGTCGTATTGCGATTCTTCGGCAATGCCGGCCAACACGGCCAAGGCTTGCACGCGGTCGTCTGTTTCCTGTTGGTATTGCGGGTGCCGGTAGGCGTAGCCGTTCCAGCATCGGTTGTAGGCCTCTTTGATTTGTGCTCTGGTCTGCTCGTATCCGGCGGCATCGGCTTCATAGTCCCAAAGGCGTGCCATGTGTACCGCCGCTTCCAAGGCCAGGCTGTGCCAGGCAGCCAGAAGCAGGCGCATGTCGATGTGGTTTCCCCAGTCGCCCCATGCCCATTCTCCGCTGCGGTAGGCTGTCAGTCCGGTTTCGTCCAGTTGCCAGATGGAGAGGTAATCGCGCACGTGTGGGTAAGCGTAGCGCAAGGTCTCTTCATCGCCTGTGTTCAGGTAGTAATTCCAGAAGCCATACATACCGATGGCGGCCAGCATCTGTGCAGGCAGTTCCGTGCTGTAGTTTCCTGCGGGTATGGGGGCAAACAGGGTCTTGTCGGGGCGTTGCCAGTCCACTAGTTCGCGGATGGCTTTCCGCATCAGCAAGTGTGTGGAAGTGGAATAGGTGTAGAAACTTTCGCCCATCAGTGTCACCACGTCGCCCCACCATTGGGCGCGTTCACGGTCGGGGCAGTCAAAGTAGGTGTCGCGCATGTTGACGTAGAGGGTACGGAGTGCCTTTTGCCAGAAGTTGAGGACAAACGGATTGTCGCAGTGGAAATTCCCGGCCGGTTCGGCATCGTATCCGGTTTCGCGGTAAGCGATGTTGCGGATGCATAAGTCGGCATTTTTATTGTGGCGGATGAAAAGCGTTTCTCCGTTGAGCCAGCCGAGTGATTCGTAGGCTTGTTTGCCGGGGCGTGTGACATATTCGGCACGAAGGTTGGTGGAGCTTCCGCCATAAAGGTGGTCGGTCTCGATGCGGAGGGTGTCGCCACCTGTTTTGGCTTCCAGTTCAATGATTGGGGTCATTTGCAGGTTATAGGGAAGGCGGGCAGTGTAGGTCACGGTACTATCTGTTTCATGTCGTGTGAAAGTCAGTGTGTGGATGCCGAAGTCTTTCCAGAAAGGGATGGGACGTTTCACCAGCCGGTTCCACGGTGCGTCTCCCGCCTCGCCTATTTCTGCCGAGGGCTGGAAGTGGTATGCTGTAAGGTTATCTCCCGTTTGCCAGCCGGTTATGTCGCGCGTGGCCACGAAGCGGATGTTCGATTCGGGCAACCGCCAGTTGGGGTGGGGAGCATCGGTATCCTCATAGGCCGGATGGATACGACTCAGCCACGACGAGTCGCTTCCCACGTGCAGGTCTTTGTCATCGAGGCTGAAAATGAGTCCGGCTTTCCCGCTGTTTTTGTGCGAGAAGCCTTCCTTGCCAAAGTGCCACAGCAGGATGGCGATACGGTTAGTGCCTTTAGTAAGGTAGAGAGCCAAATCCACTTCGTCGTAGTATGTGTCATTGGGAGTGGGGCCGCGTTTCAGTCCTCCTTCAAAGACGGCAAGCTGTCCGTTGACCCACAGCCAGTACTTGCTGTCGGCGGCAATGCGGGCGATGGCCGTGGCCGGGCGTTTGACTACCTGTATGTCTTTCCTGAAGGCTATCCATGTATTGGGTCGGTCAGGGTCGGGGGCTTGGGCTGTAATCCACCGTGCAGTGGGCGGCTGGGCATGGAGCAGGAGTGCAAACCATCCTGCCAAGAAGAAGGCGGATATTTTTATCTTCATGGTTACTTTCTTTTGTAGGGTTGTGCACTGATAAAAGAACGAGGGTGTGAAGTTGTGCACACCCTCGTTTTTGTCTGTATCCGGACGGATTATCCGATGTAGTAGTTCAGAACCAAGTATAGATATTCTTTGTCAGCTTCCTTGTTTGTCTCGAAATAGATTTTTCCTTCCCTTGCCAGCCAGCCGATGGCCGTGTTCAGTTCCCTGTCCGAAAGCCCGGACACCTTTTTCAGTTCCGAGTATTCCCATTTCTTGTTCTCCCCATGTAGCAAATGCCATACGGTACCTGCATTTTCTCCGATTCTCTGTACGTTGATTCTCTTTACGTTCATGGCTTTAGTAATTAGTCGGTTATTATTAAGTAGTTAAAGCTCTAGGATATTTCTTTATTTAGTTCCATGTAGCAGGTTGTTTCGCCCTGTCTTGTCACGAAAAGCCTCTCTGCTGAGAAACCAGCGCAAATATAAAATAAACAGTGGAAATAACAAACTTTTTCATTGCCTTTTTACAGTGTGCGGTGCAAATGGTGCAACAACATAAAAGGGACACTGCTCACGCGGTGTCCCATTTATTGCAGTTAGTTTTTATAGAATTTTGAATTAAGAGAATCGAAACTTCACAGTTTCAATTGGCTGTTTTAATAAAGCACACTAACTATATCTATGTTTAAAGCAAATGAAAATGTCTTCTCTTACACCTTTTATATGGTGTTCCTCTCTTTCGTTACTTCGCTTCCTTTTGCCTGCAGCCCTGCGGCGGCAAGGTGTCCAGGGGCGATTGTTCGTGGGCGATGCACCGTTCTTCCGAGAGTGCGACCGATGGTGCCGAAATCTGTTTGCCGATGGTGTCTACCACGGGCACCTCGTCGGCATCGGCCAGAAACGAATGCTGCACCACACCGCCCAGCACCACCACCACTGCCACCACGGCAGCTGCCTTGAACAACGGCGTGAACCGTGCCCACAGCGTCATGCGGCGTGCCTTGACCACCGGCTTTCCGATGGTTGCCAGCACGCGGGCATCGAAGTCGTCGCTCAGGCGTGCTTCCTGCTGCAACCGTTGGTAGGCGAACAAATCTTTGTAGGGCAACAGGTGTGCGGGCACCTCTTTGCCGTTGAAGAAGTCTCGCAACTGCGCTTCTTCTTCTAAAGAGGTCTCACACCGCCAGTAGCGGTCCAGAAGTTGTTCAATATGCTTAGAGTCCATATCTTTCTGTGTCTATAAACCGTTGTTTTATCTTTTGCCTTGCCCTGAACAGGTTGACTTTCACTTGTTCTTCTGTCACATCCAGCAGCGCGGCTATTTCTTTGTAGCTTTTGCCTTCCACGTCTCTCAGCATCACGGTTTGCCGTTGCTTTTCGGGCAGTTGGCGGATGAGGCGGTGTATCAGTTCCAGCCGTTCCTTTCTCACCAGCTGTTCGTGTGGCGTGACCGTGTCAGCGGCTTCTTCCATATCGGGGGGGAGTGCTACGGTCCGGGCATCCATCCGTTCGCTCCGGTCTATGGCCAGGTTTCGTGCCACCGTCAGGCAGAAAGCCTCCACCGATTCAAGCTGCTCCCACTCGTCGCGTTTGTTCCACACCCTTACCAACGTTTCCTGCACGACATCTTCGGCTTCGGCACTGTCAAGCGTGATGCGCAGGGCCA
The DNA here is from genome assembly GCA_964413805.1 of uncultured Bacteroides sp. Classification (GTDB taxonomy): domain Bacteria; phylum Bacteroidota; class Bacteroidia; order Bacteroidales; family Bacteroidaceae; genus Bacteroides. The sequence goes on from CAYPUJ010000053.1 coordinate 9,297, forward strand.
GTCGGAAGAGTTTGTCCTTCAACGGGAGGATGTCATCGCGAAAACTGAGTTCTTGCATGGCTTCTCTCTACACTTAAATGACGGTTCAGCATCCGGAAAGTTACAGTCGGTGTGCTATTTTTTTGGTTTTTATTTCCTGATGCGGGTTCCTCCTCCGGTGCGGAGTGCCGATGCGGCGGTAATCACGACCTCGCTCACCCCGGCGTTCAGTGCCTCGAAAGCGTTCTCCAGCTTGGGAATCATGCCGCCTTGCACCGTCCCGTCGGCCACCAGGCGGTGGAACTCGTCGGGCGTGATGTGTGGGATGACGCTGTCCTCGTCCGTTTCGTCGCGCAGCACACCCCGCTTCTCGAAGCAGTACACCAAAGTCACGTCGAAACGGGCGGCCAGTGCCTTGGCGGTTTCACCGGCAATGGTGTCGGCGTTGGTGTTCAGGATGTGTCCCGTGCCGTCGTGGGTGAGGGGAGCCATGACAGGCACGATGCCCCGCAGGATGAGGTCGCCCAGCAGGTCGGCGTTCACCTGCTTCACGTCGCCCACAAATCCGTAGTCCACCTCCACCACCGGACGTTTGGCCGAGCGGATGACATTCATGTCAGCCCCCGTCAGTCCCAGGGCATTGACACTGCGGGCTTGCAGTCCCGCCACGATGTTCTTGTTCACCAGGCCGCCGTAGACCATAGTCACCACCTGCAGTGTTTCGGCATCGGTGATGCGTCGTCCGTTCACCATGCGGCTTTCGATACCGAGCCGTGCGGCCAGTTTCGTTGCCGAGCGTCCCCCGCCGTGCACCAGCAGTTTGCAGCCGGGCAGGGCGGCGAAGTCATCGAGCAGTTGGGCGAGGGAACCGGCTTCTTCCACGATTTTCCCTCCCACTTTGATTACTGTGAGCTTTTCCATTCTCTATTGTCTGATGTGTCGTTATTCCAAATAGGTGTATCCGTACAGTCCCGAACGGTAGTTTGACAGGAACTCCTTGCCCTCTTCCAGCGAGATGCGCCCTTCTTTCACCGACTGTGTTACCCACGTTTCCAATGTGCGCACCAGCTTTTTGGGACTGTACTGCACGTAGTCCAGCACCTCGGCCACCGTTTCACCGTCTATCACCTGGTCGATGGTGTAGCCTTTGTCGTTGACCGACACGTGTACGGCGTTGGTGTCGCCGAAGAGGTTGTGCATGTCGCCCAGTATTTCCTGGTATGCTCCCACGAGGAACACAGCCAGGTAATAGTGTTCCTTGTCGCGCAGGCTGTGCACGGGCAGGGTCGTGGCATCGGTCCGTGAGCTGACGAAGTTGGCAATCTTTCCGTCCGAGTCGCACGTCATGTCCTGGAGGGTGGCTTCGCGGTCGGGCTTCTCGTCCAGGCGTTGGATGGGCACGATGGGGAACATCTGGTCCACCGCCCAGGAGTCCGGCAGCGACTGGAAGAGCGAGAAGTTGCAGAAGTATTTATCGGCCAGCAGCTTGCTCAGCTTGCGGAATTCTTCGGGGCAATGCTTCATGTTGCTGGCGATGGCGTTGATTTCGCGGCAGATGCTCCAGTAGAGCTTCTCGATTTGCGCCCGTGTGTTCAGGTCCACGATGCCGTGGCTGAAGAGGTCAAGCGCCTCTTCGCGTATTTGCTGTGCGTCGTGCCAGGGTTCGAGCATACTGCGCTGGTTCAGCGTGTCCCAGATTTTGTAGAGTTCCTTCACCAGTTCGTGGGCATTTTCGTCCGGCTCCCAGTCGTCGTCCATCTGGGGCAGGGAGGCCGTCTCCAGCACTTCGAAGATGAGCACCGAGTGGTGTGCCGTCAGGCTGCGTCCCGTCTCGGTGATGATGTTGGGGTGGGAGAATCCGTGCTTGTCGGCCGCATCGACGAAGGTGGACACCACGTCGTTCACATATTCCTGGATGGAGTAGTTCACCGAACTTTCGCTGTTGCTGGAACGGGTGCCGTCGTAGTCCACGCCCATGCCGCCCCCGGTGTCAACAAATTCCAGTTGGAAGCCCATCTTGTTGAGTTGGACGTAGAACTGCGAGGCTTCGCGCAGGGCGTTCTTGATGCGCCTGATCTTGGTTATCTGGCTGCCGATGTGGAAGTGTATCAGCTTCAGGCAGTCCTTCATCCCTTTTTTGTCCAGGAAGTCGAGGGCTTCGAGCAGTTCGCTGGACGTGAGCCCGAACTTGCTGGCATCGCCGCCGCTCTCTTCCCACTTGCCGCTTCCGCTGGAAGCCAGCTTGATGCGTATGCCGATGTTGGGGCGCACCTTGAGTTGTTTGGCCATCTTGGCAATGATGTTCAGTTCGTTCAGCTTTTCCACCACGAGGAAAATGCGCTTGCCCATCTTTTGTGCCAGCAGGGCCAGTTCGATGAAGCTCTCGTCCTTGTAGCCGTTGCACACCACCAGCGAGTCGGGGTCGGTGTTCACCCCGATGACGGCGTGCAGTTCCGGCTTCGAGCCGGCTTCCAGTCCCAGGTTGAACTTCTTGCCGTGGGTAATCATTTCTTCGACGACGGGCCGCATCTGGTTGACTTTGATGGGATAGATGATGAAATTTTCCGCTTTGTAGCCGTACTCTTCAGCCGCCTTCTTGAAGCAGCAGGAGACCTTCTCGATGCGGTTGTCGAGTATGTCGGGAAAGCGGACCAGCATGGGTGCCGTCACGTCGCGCAGTTGCAGTTCTTCCACCAGTTCTTTCAGGTCTACGGCCACGCCGTCTTTGCGGGGAGTCACGGTGATGTGGCCTTTCTCGTTGATACCAAAGTAAGAAGTGCCCCAACCTGTGATGTTGTACAGTTCCTCGGAGTCTTCAATACGCCATTTTCTCATCAGATTGTTTCTGGTTTTACGGGTTAGTGTTCTATTTTGTTGCCATTGGTGTGGCAGTTTTGTCTATGCCTTTGTCAGGGCGGCGATTTCCGTCCTTACCTGTCCGATGTCGTTGAAACGGATGGCCCTGAACCCAAGTGCTTGTGCGGCTTCTGCGTTGTCCGGGTTGTCGTCGATGAAGACCGATTCTTCCGCCTTCAGTCCATACCGTTCCAACAGGATGCAGAAGATGCGCGGGTCGGGTTTGATGACTTTCTCTTCGCCGGACACCACGATGCCGTCGAACAACCGGAAGAAATCGTACCTGGCATAGGTGATAGGAAACGTTTCGGCCGACCAGTTTGTCAGCCCGTACACCTTGTACCCCTCTTCTTTCACTTGTTTCAGCAGTTTGACGCTTTCGGGAAATTCGCATTTCACCATGTCTTCCCATCTCTGCCAATACAGTCGGATGGCTTCCCGGTATTGGGGAAATTGGGGAAGCAGTAGCCTGATGCCTTCTTCGAAAGTCCGTCCCCGGTCTTGTTCGGCATTCCATTCGCTGTTGCAGACGTGGGCAAGGAAGTATTCCATTTCTTTTTCGTCTTTGAAGTAGTTGCGGTATGCGTACCGTGGGTTCCAGTCCACCAGGACTCCCCCGAAATCGAATACGAAGTTTTTGATTCTTTCCATGT
>CAYPUJ010000053.1:12884-16721 GCA_964413805.1 uncultured Bacteroides sp.
CAGTCCACCAGGACTCCCCCGAAATCGAATACGAAGTTTTTGATTCTTTCCATGTAGTTATTTCGTCAGATGTTCAGAAGCTTTCTCAGCTGTTTCACCGATTCGTTTATCTCGTGCAGGTTTTCCAGGCGTCCTGCGTCGAAGCGGTGGGTGGCCTGGCTGTAGAATGGAATCCGCTTGGCCAGCGTCTCCTCGATGAGGGCTTGCAGTTCGCCGTCGGTCTTCCCTTTCAGCACAGGGCGTTGCCGGGTGCCCCGCTGCAGGCGTTTGAACAGTACGTGCGGGTTTGCATCCAGGAAGACCGTCTGCCCCTGCCGGTTCATGTAGGCCATGTTGTCGAAAAAGCAAGGCGTGCCGCCCCCCGTGGAGATGACAACGTCTTCAAATTCTCCCACTTCGTGCAGCATACGTTGCTCCAGCGTGCGGAAGGCTGCTTCTCCCCGTTCGTCGAACAGTTCGCGTATGGTCTTGTGAAAACGCTTTTCGATGTACCAGTCCAAGTCAATAAACGGTGTTTGCAGTTCGCGGGCCAATGCTTTCCCTAAGGTTGTCTTGCCGGCTCCCATGTAGCCGGTTAAAAAAATGCGTACCATAATCTTCGTTTCCCAATTAGACGGCCAATCCGGCTCGTGGCCGGAGGCCGGACAAAGGTAAACAATAATGTGTGAAAAAGCCGTGTCACGCCTGAGAAAAATTGAATATCCGCCCCGACTTCGCCCGTTGTGTGCAGGTTTGCTGCAATTCTGCGGCGGTTCCGGATGGTCTGCCGGCAAAAAGGCTTACCTTTGCCCCCGTTATGAAGAAGCAGAAGTATTACGTTGTATGGGTCGGGGTGACTCCCGGCATTTACGGGTCGTGGACCGATTGCCAGCTGCAGACCAAGGGCTATGCCGGTGCCCGCTTCAAGTCGTTCGACACGTTGGAGGAAGCGCGTGCCGCCTTTGCCGTGCCGCCGCCGGCCTTTGCCGCCCGTGCGGTGGCGGAAAAGACGTTGATACCTCCGCCCGTGCCGCCCGACAGCCTGGCCGTGGACGCGGCATGCAGCGGAAATCCCGGCCGGATGGAGTACCGGGGCGTGCACGTGGGCAGCGGGCAGGTGCTGTTCCACTATGGCCCGTTGTATGGCACCAACAACATCGGCGAGTTCCTGGCCATTGTCCACGGGCTTGCCTATCTCGCACAGCAGGGGTTCGACTGGCCCCTCTACAGCGACAGCCGCAACGCCTTGGGATGGGTGCGGCAACGGCGGTGCAAGACCACCTTGCGGCGCGACACCCGTACCGAATCCCTCTTCCTCCTCATCGGGCGGGCGGAAAAGTGGTTGCATGAGCATACCTACACCACGCCCCTGCTGAAGTGGGAGACCGGGCTATGGGGCGAGATTCCCGCCGATTTCGGGCGAAAGTAAGAATGCGTCCCTTTGGTAAGATGTAAATAATTGATAATCAGTGTGCGATATCCCGTTTGTTCCACACCTGTACGGAACGTGCTTCGTGCCTGTGTCGAACACGGTCGGTACAGGTGTCGGACACGAGCGATGCGGCATCGCTCGAACGGGTTGCCTGCAACACTTTTTTCAGGTGTTCTTTTCCCGCCATTGCTTGGGCGAAGTGCCCATGTGTTTTTTCACGTACCGGCCGAAGAAAGAGAGGCTGGGGAAGTCCAGGTCGTTGCACACCTCCTTAATGCTTTTGCCCGGTATGCGCAACTGGTACTCGATGTCTTTCACCACGAAGCTGTTGATAAGGTCGGAAGCAGTTTGCCCGCTGGCTTCCTTGCAGACGGTGGAGAGGTACTTGGGAGTGATGCAGAGCTTGTCGGCATAGTAGCTCACGCTGCGGGGCTTGGGCGAAATCCCGTTCAGCAGATCGAGAAATTCGCGGAACGTTTTCTCCGCCGCCGTGAACGTACCGGGCTTTATGCTGATGAAGCGGCTCAGCACCTCGCCGAATTCGTAGAGGAAAGCTTGCAGCAGGCAGTCTATCTGTTCTTTTCTGTATTGCTGTTTTGCGGTGGATGTGACTTTGAGCAGTATCAGGTCGTAGAACCGGCAGAACATCTGCACTTCTTCGTCGGTGAGGGGAAGCACGGGCGACTGTTCCAGAAACTTGACGATGTCCCACGAGTTGCTGTTTCTTGGCAACGTCAGTTGCTGTACGTACTCCTTGGAAAGGCAGATGCTGCGGAACTCGGCATCCAGGCTGTTCATGCTTTTGTCCAGCACGATGTTGGGGTGGCATATCAGCATGTCCTTGGCTTTGATTTCGTAGGTTTTGTTGCCGATGTACAGGGTGCACCTTCCTTTCAGGCAAAGGATGGCAACGAAAGCATCCACACGGACGGGCTGTTGCACATTTATGTTCTTCAAGTCTTTTACGAAAGCGATGCGACTGTCACAATAAATGGTATGACTCCTGATTTCTTCACTGTCCAGTTTTTCTAATCTTACTGTTCTTTCCATACGTCACTGTCTTTATTTTCTGCAAAGTAACACCATTTTTCCCATTCAGAGGTGGTGTATTTCAACCGGAAAGTGTCCTGTTTCAGATTTATCTGTGAAATAAAGCGAAACAGGACACAAGAGAGGCCAAACAGGATGTTCGTTTTTCGTAAAAAGGACATTACTTTGCAGCAGATTCATGAACAATTGAAACAAATATTTAAAAACACTTTCTGATTTATGAAAAGGTTATGTTGCATGGTAAAGACGTTGGCAGTTACGTCTTTGGTATTGACCGGCTGCACCGGCGGAAAGAAAAATGCGCAGGTGGAAACAAACGGGCCGGTAGGTGTGGAAACGATGAAAGTATCTCAAACTTCCGTCAGTGTGACAGGTGTGTTTTCGGGCACGGTGGAAGAGAAAAACAGGACACAACTCAGCTTTGCAACAGCGGGAACCGTCCGCACCATGAATGTCCGTCTGGGCGACCGTGTGGAGAAGGGACAGCTCATCGGCACGCTGGACGACACCTCGGCACAGAGCACCTATGCCGGTGCCAGGGCGTCTTTGGTGCAGGCCGAAGATGCCTACCGCCGCATGAAGGAACTGCATGACAAGGGCAGCCTGCCCGAAATCAGGTGGGTGGAGGTGCAGAGCAAGCTGGACCAGGCACGCTCAATGGAGGCATTGGCCCGCAAGGCTTTGGAGGACTGCCGCCTGCTGGCTCCTTTCGGTGGGGTGATAGCCGGCAAAAACGGCGAGGCGGGGCAGAACGTGGTGCCGGGCATGGCCGTGGCACAGCTGGTGTCGTCCACGGGGCAGCAGGTGAAGATAGCTGTGCCCGAAGCCGAGATAGGCAGCGTGGCCGTGGGGCAGAAGGCTTTGGTGACGGTGCCCGCCCTCGACGGCAAGACCTACCGTGCCACCGTGGCCGAGCGTGGCGTGACGGCCGATGCCTTTTCGCGTTCCTACGAGGTGAAGTTGCGTGTGGATGAGGCGGACAATACCCTGCTGCCCGGCATGGTGACCAATGTCTCCCTCCTTTCGTCCGACAGGCGGCAGGCTTACGTCATCCCCGCCCGCATCGTGCAGCTGGACGAGCAGAACCGTTCCTTCGTGTGGGTGGCCAACGGGGGCAAGGCCGAGAAGCGCGTCATCACCTGCGGCGAGTTTGCGGGCGACGGCGTGGTGGTGGCTGCCGGGCTGTCCGAAGGCGATCGCGTCATCGTGCGCGGACAGCAGAAGGTGTGCAACGGGACAGTCTTAAATGAAGAACGAAGAATGAAGAGTGAAGAATGATGAAAGTGAAGAACGAAGGATGAAGAGATATGGATACTGACAAAAAGAAACGAAACTTCGTGGAATGGGCCATGCATTACAGGCAGATAGTTATCCTG
>CAYPUJ010000054.1:0-16699 GCA_964413805.1 uncultured Bacteroides sp.
TAATATTCCAAATCAGCCCTATGGCAAAAACCGCAAGATGAATATATTCTCCCATATTTTTTATTATATCATTCTGTTATACACATTCAGTAAACAGCTCCCATCCAACACAAGGAATGACCTTCTTTCAAAACAGCCTTCCCGACTCTGAAAGACGCAACAGGCCCGTGCCTATCGGGAGCGGCAGAATGCCGAGTCTTTTCAACAGAGTTTTCATGAGAAAGGGTAATGGATTGTTCAGACAACGCTGCAAAGTTACGTCATTTCTCCGATAAAACCCGATACAACTGCGTAAAAGCGCAAGGCAAGAGTTTTTAACCCTAACCACTTTTTGGTTTTGACCTCAACTGTTTAGCAAACGTAAGACCTTGTCTACATAATTATCCCATGTGTAGGTTCTTACTTTTTCATGAGCGTTTATGCACATCTGTTCATAATCCTCCCTTTGGAATAATGTATTTATGTTTTTTGCCAATACGGAAGAATCATACTCCTCATTGTAAATTCCAAAACTTATATCTTCACCAAACTCCCTGACAAAATCTTTATAAGGAGACACGATCACAGGTGTGTAAAAGTACATGGCTTCAACGATTGACGAATATCCTCCCCACAAAGGCGTTGGGTTCACAATCATCCTTGATGAAACCAACAAATCATAATAAACATCCCTTTCTTCAGCTACATCTTTTTTTAAGTAGCCATGACAATGTATGTTGTCGGGCAGTCTTCCGAACATTGATTCGGTTAGCCCTATCAAATGCAACTCCAGCTTTTCATTATCCCGCATCCTTTTGAACGCCTCAACCAGCTTTTTTGCTCCTTCAAGGTACTTCTTCCCACCGATGAACAAGATCTTGTTTGAGCATCTCTTTTGCGACAAGATTTCATTTTTGTCCAGACTTTTCGGATACAATGAGTTAATGACATTCCCTCCCAAGAAACTTATACGGGCTTTAGGATAATCTTTTCTCATGCGCTCTGCACAAACAGGAAACAACGAGACCACATGCTTAGCATTGTTTATCGCAATCTCCTGCTGCCTGCAGAAACGTGTCTCAAACCAGAAAGGTTCACGCTGTAGTCTGTCTATAACAAGAATTTTGTATGTCCAATCACAAAACAACAGTGTGGGAATGGCGGAATACTTATTATAGAAATCAAAATTTGTGAATATGCAATAGTCTGCAGTTGAGTATTTATGCACTGCCTTCTTTATTCTCTGACTAACAAGAAATGTAAAGATTGTAGTCCTGCTGAAATCGTATGCAAATTGCTTCTTACGAAAGAACATCTTGAAGAATTTGACTACAGTACGATTATAAACCTTTGAAATAAAAGCCAATCCGGCATTAAGAAGGTTCACCCTGCGGACTGTTATCCCATGATTTATCAGAGAATTAGTAAACAGATAGGGTACATTTGACCACGTAGATGCATTTGCAGAATCACCATAGCAGAAGAATATAACTTCCTTAACCCCTTTTTCCAAGTCCATATCTGTATTTCTCAAGTGATGAATTGACATAAAAAATTCTAAGCATTGTCTTAATGTTCACAAAGATAAGCAGATTATTTTACTAATACGAGCAATTAGGACGTTAAATATTCATAAGTAAGCCATTGTTGGATTTTATGAATGAACCTGTTTAGCATGATTCAAATGCAGAATGGCGAATCTTGTAGAGTTTCCTTTCAGCCGAACAAAAAGGAAGAAATGCAAACGTCCGCCAGCTTACGCCAGGGCGAAAACACCCTTAATACACAGAACATTCCACGCACCTGTATCCCGCTTGCTGGACACAGGCACGGAGCGTGCTGGATACCTGTACGGAACACGTTCCATACAGGCATCCATCGTGCTCCGTACAGGTGTGGAAGAAAGGCATTGCAAATAGCGGCTGAACGGCCTATGCGGGGTCTACATCGTAATAGACCATTACCGACCGGAAGCGTTCGTCGGACGACAGTCCGGCCTGCACGTGCAACAGCCATTGACGCACGTGCGACACGGGGGCACCGGTCTCCACCTTCAGCATCAGTTTGCGGATGAACAACGTCTGCACACGGCTCACGGGCGGTTTGTCCGGCCCCAGCACGCGGTTTCCGAAGATGGCACGGAGGCGGCTGCCTGCGGCCTGTGCCGCCTGCTCCAGCAACGGTTCGCTCTTGTGCTTGAGGTAGACGTAAATGAGGCGATAGTAAGGCGGATAGTGGAAGAGCTTGCGCTCGGCCAGCTGGGTGGCCACCATGCCGGCATAGTCGTTGCGCATCACTTGGGCAATGATGGGGTGGTCGATGCTGCGGGTCTGCAGCACCACGCGCCCCTGCCTGTTTTTCCGCCCCGCCCTTCCTGCCACCTGTGCCATCAGCTGGAAAGCCCGTTCGTATGCCCGGAAGTCGGGATAGTTCATCATGGTGTCGGCATTGAGGATGCCCACCACGCTCACCCGGTCGAAGTCCAGCCCCTTGGACACCATCTGCGTGCCGATGAGAATGTCGGTCCGTCCCTGCTCGAAGTCGGCGATGATGCGTCCGTAGGCCGAACGGGTGCGGGTGGTGTCCAGGTCCATGCGAGCCACGCGGGCCTGCGGAAAGAGCATCCGGATGTCGTCCTCGATCTTTTCGGTGCCGAAGCCCCGGTGGCGGAGGTCGGTGCCTGCACAGGCGGGACACCGCTGCGGAAGGCGGTAGACCGAGCCGCAGTAGTGGCAGGCCAGCTGGTTCAGCCCCTTGTGATAGGTGAGGCTGACGTCGCAGTTGGTGCATTTGGGCACCCACCCGCAGGTGTGGCACTCCACCAGGGGGGCAAAGCCTCGCCGGTTCTGGAAGAGGATGACCTGCTCGTGCTGCTCCAACGCCTCGCGCACGCATTGCAGCAGGAAGGGGGAAAAAGGTCCGTTCATCCGCTTCTTGCGGTGCAGTTCCTTGATGTCCACGGGGATGATTTCGGGCAACCGGATGGAGCGGTAGCGTTCGGTCAGTTCCACCAGCCCGTACTTGCCGGCGGTGGTGGCGTTGTACCACGTCTCGATGGACGGGGTGGCTGTGCCCAGCAGGGTCTTTGCCCCGCAGAGGGAGGCCAGCACCAGCACGGCGTTGCGGGCGTGGTAACGGGGAGCAGGGTCCTGCTGCTTGAAGGACGTTTCGTGCTCCTCGTCCACGATGACCAGCCCCAGGCGTTGGAAGGGCAGGAAGACGGACGAGCGCACGCCTAGGATGATGTCGTAGGGCTGTGCGGACAACTGCTTCTGCCAGATTTCCACGCGCTCGGCATCGGGAAACTTGGAGTGGTAGACCCCCAGCCGTGCCCCGAACACCCGGCGCAACCGCTCGGTGATCTGGGTGGTGAGGGCGATTTCGGGCAGGAGGTAGAGCACCTGCCTGCCTTGGCGCACGGCTTCGTCGATGAGGTGGATGTATATCTCGGTCTTTCCGCTGGAAGTCACGCCGTGCAGCAGGCAGACGTTGCGGGTCTTCAGGCATTCGCCGATGGCATCGTGTGCCTGTTGCTGGGCAGGGCTGAGGGGATGGAGTGCGGTGTCGGCAGCGGCTCCCGCTTCCAGGCGACCCACCTCGTGGGTACAGGTCTCCAGAATGCCCCGCTCCACCAGCCCGTTGAAAACGGCGGGCGAGGCACCCGTGCGGCGCAGGAGTTCGGCCTTGGGCAGCGGATGGGGGGCATCGGGATCGGAATCCAGATCCAGGAACTTCAGCAGCAGGTCCAACTGTTTGGCGGCGCGGCGTTGCAGTTCGTCCAGGAAGAAGTGGAGACGGCGTTCGTTGGAGGCAGCAGGGGTGAGACGGACGCAGGTTTCGGTCTTGGGCCTGTAGGTCTGGCGCATTTCCTCCTTCACCGCGATGACACCCTTGTCCAGCAGCGACTTCACCAGTGCGGGCACGTTCCGCAGGCCGCTGGCTTTCTCCAGCCTGGTGATGCTTTCGCCTTTTTCGCTCAGGAGGTTGTAGAGAAGAAGCTCCCGTTCGTTCAGGCGAGCGGTGTCTTCGCAGTCGGGGTTGGGAACCACCACGGTTTCGCTCTCTATCTTCAGCCCGCCGGGAAGGGCGGCCTTGTAGACATCGCCCAGGGTGCAGAGGTAGTAATCGGCCATCCACTGCCAGAAACGGAACTGCAGGGGCAGCAGGACAGGGTCTTCGTCCAGCAGGGTGGTGGCTTCCTTCACTTCGAAGCCTTCGGGACAGCGGTCGTGCACCTCGCGCACGATGGCGGTGTAGAACTTCTTCCGCCCGAACGGCACCACCACCCGGCAACCCGGCTTCACCTGGCCGGTCCAGCCGTCGGGCAAGGCGTATGTGAAGCTGTCGTGCAAGGGCAGGGGCAGAATGACGTCGATGTATCGGGTGCTCATTGTTTCTTCTCCAAATTCCGGTCAAAGATACGGCTTTTTGGCCGAACAGGCATCTTCCCTCAAAATCTTTGCCTTTTCTGCTGTCCGCCCGCAGATTTTTTTGTTCCTTTGCCGCGTTTTTCCTAAAGATTGATGCTTATGCCGACATTTGTTGAGATACTCGATTTCCTCGGAACTTTTGCCTTTGCCATCAGTGGCATCCGGCTGGCTTCGGCCAAACGTTTCGACTGGTTCGGTGCCTATGTGGTGGGATTTGCCACAGCCATCGGGGGAGGTACGATACGCGACGTGCTGCTCGACGTCACCCCCGCCTGGATGCTCAGTCCTGTCTACTTGGTTTTCACCGGGCTGGCTCTGTGCTGGGTCATCCTGTTCGGGCGTTACCTCATCCACCTGAACAATACGTTCTTCATTTTCGACAGCATCGGGCTGGCCCTGTTCACCGTGGTGGGAGTGGAGAAGAGTCTTTCGCTGGACTATCCTTTCTGGGTGGCCATCATCATGGGCGGCATTACGGGGGCGGCCGGCGGCGTAATCCGCGACGTGCTCATCAACGAGATTCCGCTGATATTCCGCAAGGAGATTTACGCAATGGCCTGCGTGGTGGGCGGCACGGTCTACTGGCTCTGCTCGCTGGCCGGGGCGGAGGCTTATGTGTGCCAGCTGTCGGGAGGCATCGCGGTCTTCCTGACGCGCATCCTGGCGGTGAAGTACAATATCTGCCTGCCCGTGCTTTCGGGACAGGAGGGGCGATAACGTCCGGGCGCGGACGCACCGGCAGGACGGGCTTTTCTTCGCCCTTCGTTTGTGCCGGTGTGCGTCCGCGCCCGAAATCTTTATACTATTCTTCTTATTCCGCGCCTTTTCCGGAAGTCTGGTTGAGGGCATCCAAGGCAGATGCGGCAGCCACAAGCCCGGCGTTCCACACGATGGACACACGGTTGGTGGCCGTTGATGCCTCCACGTCTGCATAGGATTTGTCCGGCGTGGCCGACGGATAGGTGACACCGTCTTCCTGCACGGGATTAGGCCCGCTCACCAGACAGCCGGGGATGGGTGCCTCTACTCCGTCCGCAGCCGAAAGGTTATGGCAGGGATGCAAGGGGCTCTTGACACCGAAGCCCGTCACGAAGCAATAGCCCAGCGGGTTGCGACCCAGCAGGTAGTCCATGTTGCGGTAGGCGTTGGTGGTGTATCTTCTTTCGCCCAGGCAGTTGGCATAGACAAAGGTGAAAACCTCGCCGGCACACTGCTCGGCCAGGCCACCCTGGAAGAAGTCGCTCACGTTGTCGCCGTAGGGAGCGTGGAAGGCAGCCAAGTCGGCACCCTTCACGGCATTGGCGGCATAGACCAGGAGGTAGCTCTTCAGCGAGTTGGCCAAGGCTGCATCGACATCCTTCAGTTTGGATTCACGTTCGGGCAGCAGCCAGACGAAAGTGCCCAGCGTGGCGACGTTCCTCCACGAGGGAAGGGAGTACATGCGCGGGGCGGCCTTGATGGCCTGGTCGCGGTAGGTGCGCTTGCCGGTGGCGTAGTAGAGTTCGGAAGCCGCCCAGAACAGTTCGTCGGAAGCATCGGTGTCCGCATATTCACGGGTGTTCACGTCGGGGTCATACGCCTGGTTCATCCGGTTCTGGTCGTAGAAGGCTTCGGGGTTGGCGGCAGCCCAGGCATAGGCACGTTCAGCCGCGCGGAGGGCAGTGTTGGCAAAGCCCGGATAGTCCTTGGAAAACGCCTTGAAGAGGGTGGAAGCCTGTGCCATGACGGCGGCAAAGTCCAGCGAGGCCGTCACCGACTTCTGCACCACGTAGCGCGGCCCGTCGGCAGGCTTGCTGTCGATGGCCTCGGGGCCGGCGGCGGTCAGCTTGTGGTACACGCCCCCGTCGGCAGGGTCTTGCATGGACAGCAGCCAGCTCAGTCCGTAATAGGTCTCGTCCAGCAGGTCGGGCGTATTGTTTCCGCTTTCGGGGATGTTCACGTTCTGCCTGGCGAAGTAATCGGGGAAGAGGCGGTAGGCGGCGTGCATCAGCCCGATGCTGTAGGCCGTGGCCACGGTGTGCTTGCCGTAGTCACTCCCTTCGTACCAGCCCTTGCCGGCCGAAAGGGTGCTGCCTTCCTTGCTTTTGGGGCCGGCTGCACCGGCGTGAATCAGCACCTCCGTGTCCGGATGGCTTGCGGGACGTGCCCATTGCCCGGCATAGGGAACTTCGATGTCCATGCCCGCCCGTTGATAGTAGAACGACTTCAGCGCGGCATCGGCCAGCGGTGCCAATGCCTTGTCCCTGATTTCGAACACAGCGGTGTCTCCTCCCGCCAACAGCAGGTAGCGTCCCGGTTGTGTCAGCGAACTGAAGTTCATCGTGGTGCGCACGGCCTGCAACCAGGGATTGGGGTTGGTGGTTTCCGTGGAGCCTTGCAGTACTTTTTCGCCCGTGGAGGCATCCACCACGGTAAAGTCTTTCACACCCACCGCATCGGCCACAGCCACTTTCTCCTGTTGCGGATAATAGCCCACCTGGTTCAGGAGAATCACATCGGCACCGGAACCGCTGCATGCAGCCAGTCCCCCCGCCAGCATTCCGAGGTAAATCAGTCTGGTTTTCATTTCACTTGCTCTTTTTATTGGTTTGACAAATCATTGAGATGCTGTATTGGATATCTGAGTGTAAAAATACAAAACTTCTTCTTGTTTGCAAGAAGGAAGCTGCATTTTTTCGTTTTTTTCTGAATTACCCTTTCTCCCGTTCCCGACTTTGTCGCCGAAGGCTTATCTTTGCCGACAGGTTTCAACTTTCACCGTCATGGCAGGCATCTACTTACACATCCCTTTTTGCAAGACACGCTGCATCTACTGCGACTTCTACTCCACCACCCGCAGCGACCTGAAGCAACGCTACGTCCGCGCCCTTTGCCGGGAGTTGCGCACGCGCCGCGACTACCTCAAGGGCGAGCCGGTGCGCACCATCTACTTCGGCGGGGGCACGCCTTCGCAGCTGGAGGAAGCAGACTTCCGCCCGGTGTTCGACACGATTGCCGAAACCTACGGGCTGGAGGCTTGCGAGGAAATCACCCTGGAGGCCAACCCCGACGACCTCACACCCGCCTACCTCGCCATGTTGCGCACCCTGCCTTTCAACCGCCTCAGCATGGGCATACAAACGTTTCACGACGACACGCTCAAACTGCTGGGGCGAAGGCACAATGCAGCCAAGGCCATCGAAGCCGTGGCGCAATGCCGGGAGGCAGGCTTCCGGAACCTCAGCATCGACCTGATATACGGGCTGCCCGGCGAAACCGAAGCACGCTGGCAGGCCGACCTGCGGCAGGCGGTGGCCTTGGGAGTGGAGCACATCTCGGCCTATCACCTCACCTACGAATCGGGCACGCCTCTCCACGCCATGCTGAAGGCGCACCGTGTGGAAGAAGTGGACGAGGAGTGCAGTGTCCGCTTCTTCGAACTGCTGATGGACACTTTGGCAGCCGCAGGCTACCGTCACTATGAAATCTCCAACTTCTGCAAGCCCGGCAAGCAGGCACGGCACAACACTGCCTATTGGGAAGGTGTTCCCTATCTGGGCTGCGGCCCGTCGGCACACTCGTTCGACCGGGAAAGCCGGGAGTGGAACGTGGCATCGCTGGACAACTATTTAGAGGGCATGGAAAGTGGCCACCGGCAGTATGAAACCGAACAACTGGACCTCACCACCCGTTACAACGAATACGTCATGACTGCCTTGCGCACTTGCCAGGGCATTTCCACCGGACACGTCGGGCAGGCATTCGGCAACAAAGCGGAAGCCTACTTGCGCCGCTCCGCCACACCTTATATAATAAGGGGGCTGCTGGAGGAGAAAGAAAACCGACTCTGCCTGACACGGGCGGGCATTTTCGTGTCGGACGGCATCATCAGTGACCTGATGCAAGAGAATGGTTGAAACAGGAATTAAGAGGATAGGCCACCCCACCCAATCCTTGCAATTCTGCACGCGAAGGAACGCACGGAAAGCAAGATGAAGCCGAATATCACGTTTCGCTGTCAGATAAAGCGTCTTTGAACCGTAACTGTTACATTTTTATTTCATTTTGGGGCAAAACGGCCCTTTTTCACAGTCTGTTTTTGACGTAGGTCAAGAAATAAGGGGAGAATGTGCAGTTTTCTTTTTATTCTCTTTTGTGTTATAAAACATGTTTGTACATTTGCACAGGTAAAAAGAAAGACTAAGCGCTTAGAAGTTTTCAGTAGGTATCAGGATAACGGATACCGGTTGTTTTTAGGTTTAACAGATTAAAGAAAGTAGGTATTATGAAACGTTTAGGATTAACACTGGTGGCAGCCATCAGTCTGGCTACCGCGACATTTGCAGCAGGAAACCAACCGACGACTGCAAAGTGGGAAGGCGACATCAATGTCAACAAGCTGAGCAAGTTTTTGAAGCTGTCCTCTACGCAACATGAAGAAGTGGCCAACATCTGCGAATACTTCAACGAACAGATGAAGCGGGCCAACTACTCCAACAAGAACCAGGAAGAGTTGCTGCGCAAGGCAGTGTATGGCAACCTGAAACTGATGAAACAGACCCTGGATGAAAAGCAATATGCCGACTACACAAGGGTACTGAACGTCACGCTTCAGAACAAAGGGATTGAGGTGAAGTAAAAAGAAGCACCTCTCCCGTCCTTTCAGGATTAACAGCCTCGATTGCATTCGCACAAAGGCCAAGAAAAAGAAACTAAGCGCTTAGGAGTATTTCAAGCAGGCATCCCGGACATAGAGAATCACACAGAGCGATGCCGCACACAAAAGATGTTTTTAGGTATAACAGATTAAACAGTAGGTATTATGAAACGTTTAGGATTAACATTAGTGGCAGTCCTCAGCCTGGCTACCGCGACGTTTGCAGCCGGAAACCAACCCGTGACCGAGAAATGGGAAGGCAACATCAACGTCGAGAAGTTGAGCAAGTATCTGAAACTGTCCTCCACGCAACACGAAGAAGTGGCCACCATCTGCGAGTTCTTCAGCGAACAGGTGAAGCGTGCCAACGATGCCGACAAGAACCAGGAAGAACTGTTGCGCAAGGCCGTGCTGAGTAACCTCAAGCTGATGAAGCAGACTTTGGACAAGAAGCAGTATGCCAACTACACGAAAGTCTTGAACATCACGCTCCGGAACAAGGGGATTGAACTGGAAAAGAAGTAACCGCCCGTAACCTCCCCGACTGAAGTTCCCAAAGAATCAGGCAAGATTTCTATACACTCCCAAAGAGACACCGACAGGGATTGACAGAATCCCTCCGGTGTCTCTTTTTATTGAATATGCCTGCCTTCACAGGCAAAAACGGTCCTGCAACATCCGTTTGTACTTCTTCGACACGAGCAGTTCTGTCACCTGGTCGAAAGGCGGATACATCAGGCAGCGGTTGTCTCTGATAATCATCAGGTAGTCGATGTTGATGATGTACGACTGGTGTATCTGCACGAAGCAAGGGGAATAGGCCACAATCTGCCCCGCCGTCACTCCCCGGCGGAGGACAACCGGAGGCTGGTTGCCCAACACCACTTCCCACAGCTTGCGGTCGGAACAATAGCGGAAGAAACCTATCTCGGAAACATGCAAGGCACGCATGTCGTTGGTGGGCGTAAAGACCATGAAAGTCTCTCCGTTGTGGGGTGTATTGGGCAAAGACGGCAGGCGGTGGCTGTCGTCGGCAGCGGACACCTGGCTGACAAAGCGGTTCAGTATCTCTTTCAGGTCGGATTCATCGAAAGGTTTCAGCAGGTAGTCGAAGGCCGACTCGCGGATGGCCTGTATCATGTATTTGTCGTAGGCCGTGTAGAAAACCACCCGCATATTCCAGGCCACACTCTCGCGGATGCTTTGCAGCAACTCCATGCCCGTCATGTCCGGCAACTCCACGTCCAGAAACAATAGGTCGGGTTGCACTTTGGCTATCTGCTTTTTACCGGAGTTCCCGTTCTTTGCCGTTCCTGCCACCAGGAAACGCTTGTCTGTTTCCAGACAGAAGCTCAAGTTTTCCAAAGAATCGGCATCATCGTCCACTATCACCACTTTATACTTTTCCATTATTTTTCAGTCTTTTTTGTCTGGCGAATATAGGAATTATATTCCTTTCACACAAATATCCGCCCGTCCCAATTCCACGCCATTCTCTAAAGACGTGAGCCATTGGGGCTTAGGAATCCGTTCCGTTTTTACAGTACCCTCTCCTGCTGTCATTCTGCATGACCGGAAAAAGAACGGCTGACAGTTCCCGGACGGACCGGGGCACAAGGAGCCCGGCAGCAGCATCCGGCCGTTTTGCCGGACGCACTCCCATTCACAGCTAAAATTAGTTAACTGTTTTCCGCTCTTGTCAGAAAAACGTATTTTTGCCTGCACCGTAACCTACATAAGCGAAGAAAAAATGACCACGAACCAGGCAGTTCAACATAAGCAAAGCAGGAAGGTGCCGGAACCTACCTTACGCCGTCTTCCGTGGTACCTCTCCAACGTAAAGCTGCTGAAGCAGCAGGGAGAGCGTTTTGTTTCTTCCACGCAAATCTCCAAGGACATCAACGTGGATGCTTCGCAAATAGCCAAAGACCTTTCCTATGTCAACATTGCGGGACGTACCCGTGTGGGCTACAAAGTAGATACGCTCATTGCCGTGCTGGAAGACTTCTTGGGCTTCACCCGGCAGCACAAAGCATTCCTGTTCGGCGTGGGAAGCCTGGGAGGGGCATTGCTGCACGACTCCGGACTGCACCACTTCGGCCTGCACATCGTGGCCGGTTTCGACATCGACCCCAAGCGGGTGGGCAGCACGATGAACGGCATCCCCATCTTCCACACCGACACCTTCGAGCAGAAGATGCAGGAGTTCGGCGTACACATCGGCGTGCTGACCGTCCCCATCGAGATAGCACAGTCCATCACCGACAAGATGGTGGCAGGCGGCATCAGAGCCGTGTGGAACTTCACCCCCTTCCGCATCCGCGTGCCGGAACACATCGTGGTGCAGAACACGTCGCTCTATGCCCACCTGGCAGTGATGTTCAACCGACTGAACTTTAACGAGACAATCCCATGAAGATAATCGCCGTGGGCATGAACTATGCCCGTCACAACCGCGAACACGGACATACGCAGCCCGCCGAACCGGTCATTTTCCTGAAACCCGATTCTGCCCTGCTGAAAGACGGAAGACCTTTCTTCCTGCCCGACTTCTCGCAAGACATGCAGTACGAAGCCGAAATCGTGGTGCGCATCTGCCGGTTGGGGAAACACATCGCCCCGCGCTTTGCCCACCGCTACTACGATGCCGTGACCGTGGGCATCGACTTCACTGCCCGCGACCTGCAACACCGTTTCCGTGCGGCGGGTCATCCGTGGGAACTGAGCAAGGGCTTCGACGGCTCGGCCGTGGTGGGGAACTTCCTCCCGCTGGCACAGCCCGAGAGTGACATCCGCCAACTCTCCTTCCGCCTGGACATCGACGGCAAGACGGTGCAACAGGGCTGCACCGCCGACATGCTGTTCGGGGTGGACGACATCATTGCCTACGTCAGCCGCTTCATGACGCTGAAAACCGGCGACCTGCTCTTCACCGGCACGCCGGAGGGGGCAGGCCCGGCAAGCATCGGACAGCACCTGCAGGGATACGTGGGAGCGGAGAAGGTACTGGACTTCCACGTCCGGTAAACTGCGGACAGGTCCGACCGGAGAAACAGACAGACACAAAGTTGTATCGAAACAGATAATTGACGCTTATGAACATACGTGTAGGATTC
The DNA here is from genome assembly GCA_964413805.1 of uncultured Bacteroides sp. Taxonomy (GTDB): domain Bacteria; phylum Bacteroidota; class Bacteroidia; order Bacteroidales; family Bacteroidaceae; genus Bacteroides. The sequence continues at coordinate 12,162 of CAYPUJ010000054.1, forward strand.
GGATTCGACGTCCATCAGCTGGCAGAAGGGCGCGAACTTTGGTTGGGGGGCATCCGCCTGTCCCACGAAAAAGGCCTGTCGGGCCACAGCGATGCAGACGTGCTGATCCATGCCATCTGCGACGCGCTGCTGGGCGCGGCCAATATGCGCGACATCGGCTACCACTTTCCCGACACGGCGGGCGAATACAAGGACATCGACAGCAAAATCCTCCTGAAGAAGACCGTGGAACTCATTGCCACCAAAGGCTATGCCGTGGGCAACATCGACGCGACCGTATGCGCCGAACGCCCCAAGCTGAAAGCGCACATCCCCCACATGCAGCAGACCCTTGCCACGGTGATGGGCATCGATGCGGAAGACATCTCCATCAAGGCCACCACCACCGAGCGGCTGGGATTCACGGGACGCGAAGAGGGCATTGCGGCCTATGCCACCGTGCTCATCGGCAAGCCGTGAGTCCGCACTCCCTCACACAGGACCGAACCGGACGTAGGCCAGCCGCGTGTAGCACACGTTGCCTGCCGTGTAGGTACGGATCACCCGTGCCGATTCCACCGTCACTTCTTCGCCCGCACGATAGGCACGCTCCAGAGCAGGCAACTGTCCCGAATGACGGCTGGCGGTGCGGGCGTTGACATGCACCACTGCCCTGTTGCCCGCCGCATCGCGCAGGGTCAGCACCTGCCGGACGTAGAAGAAAGGCACTCCGTTGCGCACCCGGGTCTTGTAGGGGTTGTCCTCCACGCGCACCGCAAGCACGGTCAGGCGCAGACCGGTCACCCGCTCTCCTTCCGCTGCCAGGAAGCGGCCTGCGGGCGGCTGCTTCACCCGCATTTTCCGCCGCTGCACATCGAGATAGACCGAATGGTAGATTTTGGCTATCTGCACGAAACGCTCCTGCTTGGGGATGCGGGGCCGGAACTTGAAAGCAATCCACGCCAGATAGGCGGGGTCGATGTGCAACACCTCGTGCAGGTAGTGTCCCCGGTACTTCCCGAAAGACACCAGGTCGTCGCCCTTGCTCTGCATACGCCTGGCGTTGTACTCCACCAGCAGCAGCCGTCGCACCGAGTAGAAACACAGGGTGCTGGCCGTGCGCAGGGCTTCCTGCACATCGGGAGAGAGGTCGCAGAGGTAGAAAATGGTCTGCCGCTCGGGCAGGGGAGAATAGACCCAGAGCGTATAGGGCTGCCCCTCCGCACGCGGAAGCACCACCAGATAGACCCCGACTTCCTTGTAGGATGCCCTCCCCTGGTTGTATTGCTCCAGCTTCTCATACAACCGGGCTTGTTCGGTGCCGGACAGTCCCGGAATCTGCGGATTTGCCATGTGTGCCTGATTTTCCGGCGGGACCGGCTTACCTGCCGCTCACGATTCTCTTTATCTCGTTCAGTTTGTTCAGTGCCTCTATGGGCGTGAGGTTGTTCACGTCGAGGTTCAGTATCTCGTCGCGAATCTGGCACAGCACCGGGTCGTCCAGTTGGAAGAAGCTGAGCTGCACGCCACCCGCCGGGCTTTTTCCCTTCGCGGCGACCTTGCCCGCATCGACACCCGTCTGCCGGTGCTCCTGCTCCAGTTGTTGCAGGATTTCACCGGCACGCTGCACGATGCTCTTCGGCATACCCGCCATGCGTGCCACGTGGATGCCGAAAGAGTGTTCGCTTCCGCCCCGTTCCAGTTTGCGCAGGAAGATGACCCGGTTGTCCACCTCCTTCACCGCCACGTTGTAGTTCTTGATGCGCTTGAAGCTGCGCTCCATCTCGTTCAGTTCGTGGTAGTGGGTGGCAAACAGGGTACGCGCACGGGCTTTGGGATGCTCGTGGATGTACTCCACAATGGCCCAGGCGATGGAGATGCCGTCGTAGGTGGACGTGCCGCGCCCCAACTCGTCGAACAGCACCAGGCTCCGCGCCGAAAGGTTGTTGAGGATGTTGGCCGCCTCGTTCATCTCCACCATGAAGGTCGATTCGCCCACCGAAATGTTGTCGCTCGCCCCCACACGGGTGAATATCTTGTCCACCAGCCCGATGCGTGCACTCTCTGCCGGCACGAACGACCCTATCTGCGCCAGCAGGGTGATGAGGGCTGTCTGTCGCAGCAGGGCCGACTTACCCGCCATGTTCGGTCCGGTGATGATGATGATTTGCTGCGTGTCCGTGTCCAGCAGCACGTCGTTTGCCACGTACTTCTCTCCCGCCGGAAGCTGCCGCTCGATAACCGGATGCCGTCCCTGGCGGATGTCGAGCACATCGCTGTCCTCCACCACCGGGCGGATATAGCCGTTCTCGGTCGCCGCCCGCGCAAAGGCAAACAGGCAGTCCAGCCGTGCTATCTGGTTGGCATCTATCTGGATGGCAGGAATGAACTCCACCACAGATTGCGCCAGTTCATTGAACAGGCGGGTCTCCAGCGACAGAATCTTGTCTTCCGCGCCCAGTATCTTTTCTTCGTATTCCTTCAGTTCCTGCGTGATGTAACGTTCGGCATTGGCCAGCGTCTGCTTGCGTATCCAGCCGTCGGGCACCTTGTCCTTGTGGGTGTTGCGCACCTCGATGTAGTAGCCGAACACGTTGTTGTAGCCTATCTTCAGGCTGGGGATGCCTGTCTGCTCGATTTCCCGCTGCTGCATCTTCAGCAGATAGTCCTTCCCGCTGTAGGCAATCCGGCGCAGTTCGTCCAGTTCGGCATTGACCCCGGAGCGGATGACGCCTCCCTTGTTGACCAGCAGGGGAGGGTCGTTGTCTATCTCCCGCCCGATGCGGTCACGCACCGAACGGCAAAGGTTCAGTTGCTCGCCGATGCGGTTCAGGCTGGCATTGTCCGCAGCCGTGCAGGCCTCCTTCAGCGGCTCCACGGCTTGCAGGGCCACCTTCAGTGCCACCAGTTCGCGGGGCGACACGCGGCCCACGGCCACCTTGGAAAGGATGCGCTCCATGTCGCCCACGCGGCGCAACTGTTCTTCCACCAACGCCCGGAAGTCCGGCTGCCGGAAGAAATACTCCACCACGTCGAGCCGCCCGTTGATGGGGCGCACGTCTTTGAGCGGGAAGAGCAGCCAGCGTTTCATCAGCCGTGCGCCCATCGGGCTGACGGTGCGGTCTATCACATCCAGCAGGCTGGTTCCCCCCTCGTTCATGGTGGACATCAGTTCCAGGCTGTGCACGGTGAACTTGTCCAGGCGCACATATTTCTCCTCCTCGATGCGCGAGAGGGAGGTGATGTGCCCCGTCTGCGTGTGTTGGGTCATGACGAGGTATTGCAGGATGACACCTGCGGCGATGATGCCGTTCTTCAGGTGCTCCACGCCGAAGCCCTTCAGGTTTTTCACCTCGAAGTGCTTCAGCAGCCGCTCGCGGGCGTTGCTCTCGGTGAACACCCAGTCGTCCAGTTCGAAGGTGAAGAAACGGTTGCCGAAGTTGCTTTCAAACAGGGGACGTTTGCCCCGCTCGAAAAGCACCTCCTTGGGGGCGAAGTTGTTCAGCAGTTTGTCCACTTGGTCGAACAGACCTTCTGCCGTCAGAAACTCACCGGTGGAGATGTCCAGAAAAGCCACGCCGCAGACTCCCTTACCGAAGTGCACGGCAGCCAGAAAGTTGTTTTCACGGTAGTCCAGCACGTTGTCGTTGATGGACACGCCCGGGGTCACCAGTTCGGTAATGCCGCGCTTCACCAGCTTCTTGGTCAGCTTCGGGTCTTCCAGTTGGTCGCAGATGGCCACGCGCTTGCCCGCGCGAATCAGCTTGGGCAGGTAGGTATCCAGGGCGTGGTGGGGAAAACCGGCCATTTCGATGGTCTTCCCCTTTCCGTTGGCACGCTTGGTGAGGGTGATGCCCAATATGTCGGAAGCCACGACAGCATCGGTGGAATAGGTTTCATAAAAGTCGCCGCAACGAAACAGCATGAGGGCATCGGGGTGCTTGGCCTTCAGGTCGAGAAACTGTTTCATCATCGGGGTAAGGACTATGTCTTCGTTCATATCGCTCAGTGTAAAGGGGAAACCGGTTCCCGTTCTTTTTTCGCAAGACAAAGATAGTCCTTTTTTGACTAGTCCTAAATAACCATTATAGTTTTATAGAACAAAAACGTGTTGACGGAATTAAAATTACACGGCAAGGCCGCAGAAAGAACATCCCTTTCCGCGAGCCATTCAGTCGCAAAGCAGTACTTTATATGTGCTGATGCAATTCCGCCAACGGGCAGCACCCTACTCTGCTTTTGCGGAAACACGGCCTTTTTGGAGTTCCAAACATAGCTTATCAAATGATAAACAATATTATAGGACTTCATTTTTCCGGTTAGCGACCTATACATTATCAATAATATTTGTTACTTTAGGCGCATGTTAGTCAAACACAATCAATTACCTTAATCAGCATTCTTATGGACAGAAGAGACTTCCTGAAAACACTGGCTGTGACCGGTGCCGCCATCACGGTGCAACAACTGGGAGCGATGGATATGCTCTCGCAAAAACTAACCACAAGCCAAGCAGAGAAAGTAGACCTGGTAGCCGTAATGGGTGGCGAACCCAGCAC
>CAYPUJ010000055.1:0-16521 GCA_964413805.1 uncultured Bacteroides sp.
ACTCGCAGATGGATGGCAATGGGCACTTTCTTTTTTGTGCAAGAAGTGTATGATTGGCAGTTATAAGAATAGTACGTTGAATGCACAACCGGGATACAGGCACGGAGCGTGTTCGATACAGGCAATCCATTTCCGGATTACAGGTGTGGAGCACGTTCGGTACAGGCATCCCGGAAACGCATTACATGCACGTTGGAAAAACCGTGTGGTGTGGCTTTATAGCTGTTCTTTTGTCGTAAATACCCAATATCCGTCATTCGTGCTTTGTTGATACTGTAAAATCCGGTTCTCAAGGTTGGCGATGTGCTGTGCCATCATTACATCCTGAATGATGGTGCTGTCTTCTTTCTCCCGGCTGTCAATAAGGGCTTGAATGTATTCCCCTTTATCCTCTTTCGTCACAATGGATGGAATAAGCCCCAACTGCCGTTGCACGATGTTCATCAGCAGCCTTGTTGTGCGTCCGTTGCCGTCCACCCACGGATGAATGGTGACAAGGCGGAAATGGGCCTCGAAGCTCAGGCGGTAACATGCCGCGATGTCGTTTCTGTCCATTGAAGCCAGTGCATCGTTCAGCCATTGGCAGAACTCTGCGGTGGCTTGTGGCACTTTCTGAAAGGCAAGATAGCTCCTTCCACCGAACCCCGCGCTGACATTGCATCGGCGTAGTTCACCCTTTGAGGAGTCGAAGTTTCCTCCTAACGTGGAATATTCCGAACCTGTGCGCCGCATGACCTTGGCCGCCAATTCACACAAGAAACCGACGGTGTAGGGCTGTTGGGATGTCTTTGCCCATTCAAGGCCGAAGTCATAGGCATTTTTAAGGTCCACGTTCATCATCTGCTCTACAAGGCTTTTTCCTTTGGCGGCAATCCCCTCATCGAACAGCAACTGGTTTTCCACCTCTGTCACGGTAGATCCTTCGATGGCCGTTGAATGGGTGATGAGTGAGTAGAGGTAGAATTTATCGTAGTCTACCTGCTGCTCAATCCCCGAAGCGGTGTATCGGTTGATGGTTGCTATCAGTCTTTTGTCTGTTTCTTTCATTGCTTGGTCTTGTCTAAAATGCCTGTCGTGTGCTCGTATATCGATCGGCTAAAGTACGAAAAGCAACGAATAAGTCAAAGAGAATCCGCAAAAGATGCGCTAATTACACATAGAAACGGGTACTTCTAAGTTATTTTCCCTTCCACCTGCGCCTTTATTTTTTCATACCGTGCCAAGTCAGACTGGCTTATGGAGGGGCGTGTGGCTTTTATTGTGGAGCGGAGAATGTCCATCGTTATTTTGCTGTGCTGTTTCAGGGCTGTCCGCGAAGCATCGTTGACAATCAATTGGATGTCTGCCGAAACGTAATTTGTCGTGAGTTCCGCCAGTTCATCATAGTTCAACCCGAAATCATACGGCCGGTTCTTCAGATACAGCCTGAAGATGGCTTTTCGGGCTTCCTTGTCCGGTACTCCGACGTAGTATTTCTTGTCTAGACGGCCGGCCCGGAGAATGGCCGGGTCAATCTGGTGCGGATAGTTGGTGGCACCTATGATGAACACGCCTTTCTCCCCGGTTCTGTCCATCTGTGCGAGCATCTCGTTGACGGCACTTTTGTACATCTCGTGAATATCGCTTTCCCGGTTCGGGACCAGCTCGTTCATTTCATCAATGAAGATGATGGTGGGGGCTTTCTCTTCCGCGTCCTTGAACATTCTGGCGATATTCTCCTGTGTGGCATTGACCCATTTGCTTTTTAGGCTTGCAGGCGTGATGCACATAAAGTTGAAGCCGACTTCTTCCGCAAAATGTTTGGCAAAGAATGTTTTTCCGCATCCCGGTGGCCCATACAGGAGCATTCCGTTGGGTATCGTTATTCCATACCGCCTGTAATCTTCCGGATGGTGCAGGGGCTCTATGACTTCTTCCCGCAACAGGGCTTTCAGTTCTTCCATGCCGGCAATCGCGTCAAACCCTTCTCCCGCTTTCTTCGATGGCTTGGATTGCTTTGTTTCTTTCGGAGAAGAATCCGAAAGGATTTTCTTCCGGGTGGACTGTCTTTCCACTTTCAGTTCCCCGTTTATCCCCTTGATAAATTCTTCGGCGGACAGAAACCTGTCTTCCACATCGTATGAAAGTGCCTTGACAATGCAGTTTACCAGTTGTTCGTCCAGTTCAAACTTTTCTATCTGGGGTATATCCGGTTCTTTTGCCCGTTCTTCCAGCAAGGCATCAACCCGTTCTTGTCTGTCGAACTTCGATAAATCGATGAACCAAGGCAACTTGCCGTAAAGCAACTGATACATCAGCACGCCGACGGAATAAAGGTCTGACTGCACCTGGAAAACCCCTGAAAAGCATTCGGGCGCAAGGTAAAAGACATTCAGCATGTCCAAATCCGGCTTTGACGGTGGTTGCTCCAGGTAACGCGCATGGCCAAAACCGATGAGTTTCAAGTCCTCCCAACTTCCGATAAAGCTTGTCAGCACATGCTGCACCGTGACATCTCCATGCACGACGGGCTGTGGCAAAGAATGCAGATACTTCAATGCTTCCAACACATGGATGGCTATCTGTTTTATCGAATACACGTCCAAGGCTCCGTCTCTGATGATCTTCTGAGACAGGCTCTCACCGCTCACATATTCGGTGACAAGATACGCCCATTGCCTTCCGCTTACAAGAATCCTTCCGGAGTCTATGTATTTGCACAGATTGCGATGGTTGCATTGCTTTGTTATTTCCACTTCCGGAATGTTCCCGTCGGAATCTATCTGGCTGCGATTCAATTTACTGTAATCTATGAGCTTCAAGAAGCGGGTCTTGCCCTCCCTGTCTTTTACACGGTAAGTTTCCGCATAAGCACCCTGCCTGTGCGGAAACGAAACGGTATATTGCCCAATCTTGTCTCCTTTGGAATAAATCATTGTCCTGTCAAATTAAAGGCATACGTTTCAAATGCAGTTCCGACACACAAGATTAGCAATACAAAACTTCCATAGCTCCGGATTTACCATGTCCTGATTGTAGTGTTTGCATTGTTGCTCTTATGCTGTGTGGTCGTATCTGTTTTTTGTGTAACTATCTTCTTAATAACCCGCCTGCATTTGTCGCTTCATCATCCGGCATCAGATCAATCAGGCTGCAAGCGATGGGATGCAGTTTTTCCACTGTCGGATGGGCGTTTATTTCTTCCATGCCCCGGTTCACAAGTTGCCGGGCGCGTGACGTATCTTTCCAGCGGATGCTTCCAAACCTTCTATGGCAGTCTTGTATCAAGCCCATGCATTGATAAACCAAGGTAAGATGTACAAACAACGAACTGATTTGTTCAAGCGTTTCACGCCCCATGCTAACCTTCTTTTCACGGATAACCTCATCGGTCTGGCTGCGCAATTGCCCGACAAGTTGTGCTGTTTTTTCGTTGCCCAGTTCATTTTGAGCCTTTTCAAGCCTGTCAAATTCATCGCGCAGTTCTTTTTCCATGCGTTGCCATTCGGTTTCATCTTCAAGCTGCTCTATCTTTCGCAGAAGCTCTTTCAAATTGGATTGCAGCCGCAAGTCGTCATTGATAGTCTTGGCATCCTCCTTTATTTTGTCCAGTTCCTTTTGCAGTTCATCAATGTTTATTCCTGAACCAGCCAATAAATTTATGTTTCGCTGTGCTGTGACCAGTTCCTCTTTTACCCATTTAACGGCCTCGTCGTGTTCGTCTTTCAGTATTTTCAGGTCTTTTGTCACGGTAAAGTCCACAGAGGGGAAATACACGTCAATTTTCATGTGCTCCGAAGTGTCAACGTGTATAGTAATTTTTACTGTTGAATTTTGTGGTATTAAAGAGTCGATGTCATCACCAGTCACAACTACTTCCCCAAACATTTTGTTCAATGCTGCCGTTTTCCCTTTTGCTTCAAGTCCGTCTGCTTGATAAACGGGAATAGTCAATACGTCAGACGAAACACCCGGACGTAAAACCTGTGTCGTTTTTTTATCAGAAATAGTGCCTACTGCCGGTAAGGGCTTATTCTTTTCCAGGCCGTCTGCGGGGGCAAATACTCCGCGTTTTTTCGCGCTGTTGTAAACAGCTATCCCTATGTTGTAGGGCAATGGCGCGGCTCCAATGCTCATTCCTTGAATGACTGTAAACTCAGCGGGGAACACTTCAACCGGATTGCCATATTGGTCGTATGCGTTTATCTTGAACGTATTGGGTTTACCTTTCAGCAAGAAAGCCTCTATCACATTGCCTTGCGTGTCAACGCTGGTTCGGTCGCTCCGCCATGCGCCATCGCTCCGCCAGAGTTCTATTGTAAGTTCGGCAGGGCAGCCGCTTCCAGTCTTTTCCTTGTCGAGGTTGATGCTTATCCACTCCGACAACTCTACAGACGTTGATTCATACCCAAGCCCCAAGAATACAACTTCAGACTTTGCATTCTGTCTGATTTCTTCTTCGTTTATGTTGGCATCTATCGTTGAAGCATACAAGGCTGCGCCGCGTGCCACGGCAGTCATGGGGTTGATGCTTGTATCAACGTTGGGGGATACCTGCTCGCGCAACATGTCTCTTATGATGGGAGAATATGTCGGACCACCCACTAAGATAAGTGAAGTTATGTCGTTGCCTGATAAGTTGTTGCGTTTAAGCAAGTCCTTGCAGATGTCAACAGCCTTTTTGTATAGTGGAGATATAACATCGCACAGTTCTTCCCTTGTCATGGTTATCTCCAAATCTATGTCATTGCCATTGTCGTCGTGTCCGAGATTCAGATTTCTGTCGTATGTAGAATAATCTGTACTATCGTTAAATGATAAGTCTATCCTCATTTCTTCAGCGGGGCCTTTCAGTGCATCTTGCAAGGCTTTTTTCTTCCAGTCAATCTGTTTGTAAGAAGTCAGGTTGTAATCTTCTTCCAAGTGTGGCAGCAATATCTTGTTCACGACTTCTTCGTCCAGATTTTTCCCTCCGAGAAAGTTGTCTCCCTCTGTGTCGTAAACACTCAAAATACCGTCCTCGACTCTGACCAGTGCGGCATCGAATGTGCCACCGCCAAAGTCAAAGACCAGCCACTTGCCGTCTTTCTCCTTGCTTGAAAGACCGTATGCCATGCAAGCCGCAATGGGTTCCTGCAATAATTCGCATTGTTTGAAACCGGCTAATCTTGCGGCTCTCATGGTTGCGTCTTTCTGGTTTGCCGTAAACATGGCGGGAACGGTGATTACCACAGATTCCACTGTTTCGTCATTGATGAGGCTTTTCAGTTCTTTCAACACTTCTGCCGACAGTTCCTCGGGGGTATAAAAGCTCTTGGGCATATTTTCATTCGTGTATTTTTTGTCCGAACCCATTTCTCGCTTAAACTCCAAGTAGCCGTAATTGGTTTGGGGCGCATTCTTGCTCAATGCCATTATTGCGTCTGAATATACTGCACTTTTGGCTCCCATTCCCACTCGTATGGTATGTATTCCTTTTTTGTTTTTAGAAAAGTAAACACAGGAAGGAAGTGTGTCCATCAAGTTCTTCGTCTGCTTTATTACAGAGTCCCCGTTTTCCATGCGGGCAATGGCTGAGTTTGTTGTACCCAAATCTATGCCATAATCTATTTTTATCCTTGCCATTGTGATATTTTTTAAATGTTCTGACTTACTACGATTTCTGCGGGTTGTATCATTTTTCCATTATAGTTTACCTGCATCTTTGTCATGCCGGTTATTATCCGTTTCCCTTCGGGCAGGCTGTCATCGGGGACAAAGCGTGCTTCAAACTGCATACCGTCATTATATTCTTGTCCGAGCAGGCTGATGATTTCATACCCATTGGCGCGCACGTTGTTTATCATTCTGTCTTTGGCTTGTACCAATTGTTTGTATCCCCGCACCGATTTGTCCATTTTCGCCAGATTTGTCTCTATGCGGGCAATCTCATTAGCCAATTTTATGACGAGTGAATGTTCCGGTTCTTTACGGTTTATAATACTTAATTGTTGCTCTGCTATTTCAAGCAACTTATTGTCCAATTTGACAGATTCTTCCTGCATCTTTGTTTGGGCATTCTGTAGAGCCTCTTGAGCCTTGCGTACTTCGTCGATTGAATTTGTGCCAGATTTAATTCGCTTGAAAAAGTATGAAAGGATGCTGCCACTCAAAAGAACGATAAATACGGCTATAATGCAGCCCCATAAAGAACGGTTATCCACAACGGATTGAGTCGAAGCTAATGTGTTGTTGGTCTCTTGTATTTCCCCTTTAATTGTAGTGCGGTCTGCTGTTTGTATTTCTTGCAGGCTATCGCATACAGTTTTTAAACTGTCTATGCTTTCACATAAGAGCTTATTACGTTGTTCTAGTACTCGAATGTCACGCTTGTTTCTATTTGAAATTATAGTTAGTTGTCGTAACTTCTTGTCAAACTCAGTTTGCTTTGACTGAACGTCGTTTAGACTTTTTTCCATTACGGAAATCTCGTTAGTTTTCGTTTGTGCTATAGCTGCTACAAACGAGAAGCATACAGCGAATACACTAAATGTTATTTTTCTCATAATGTGATATTAATTTGCAATTTTCCCATAAAAGCCTGGTCCTAAAAGTGCACCGAAAAAAGCACCGCCACCTACTACAGCTTCTTGCTTGTCAGGTGTCCCCACAGCCCCCCTAAAAGTGCACCGAAAAAAGCACCGCCACCGCCACCTACTACAGCTCCTATTATAGCTCCAACAACAATGCATATAATGCCTATAGCGCAACCTGAATTATAAGAACTGTTCGTTGTTGTCGTATTTGTTTTATTTTTTGTAGAAGATGATGTTTTTTGGGGAGCATGTGGAATCGACGTTGTGCGTGGTTGTGAAACTGAAGGACGTGGCACATATGTTGAGGTGGATATGCCCTGTTGCTCACACATATCCTTAAGAATGGAACGATTCTGATTATATCTCTGATTCTTAAAATCAGACTCCATCTCGAAAGTATCCATGATTTTAGTCGCATTCCAAGCAGCTTGTAGAACAGTTCTTATCTGCTGTATTTTGTTTTCTCTATCAAGCAGCATTGATATAGGAACTTGTCTCCCTCCTATTTCTATTTCTATTGTTTCATCTTCTTGTACGGCATTCACTTCTTCTATTATATTGTGCAAAGCATTGTTCACTACCTGTGTTGATACTTTTAAATAATAGGTGTTTTCAACACCAAGTTTCGCTTTGATAGTCTGTAAATGTGGTTTGGTGTTATTCAGCAAGGTTACAGCATGGCAAATTTTCTCTGGCAATTGGCGGTACTTTTTCAGTTCTTCCCGTATTGCCCTATCTTCCGCAAACACCTCAGCCGGCGGCAACTCATCAATTATTTTTTTGAGTATATCAACATTTTGCTTGCACCTGTTCTTTGCCATTTCCCCAACTACAATATTCATCGCATAAGATTGCAATGTCATAGCCTTGTGTGCGGCATCGGGTTCATCCGAATTATTGAAATAATCAATGCCACATTGCAGGATTTCAAGTCCGAGCTTGTCGGCAATCGTTTGATACTGCAAGTCGTCTGTCGATAGGAAAGTCCTAAGTTGCGACAAAGGCTCTTTTGTGTCATTCATCAATTTCACTCCGGCATTGTATCGTGCGGTGCTGCCGTTTCCCCGCGATGACTTCGCAACGTCAATGGCCGATTGGATGATTGCGATGAGTGGGGGGACCTGTCTTTCCGCGATATGTCCTTTCCACTGTGCATCGGTCACGATGGGCAGAATAGTGCCGGCACCCGCTTCGTCGCACAGCTTGTCTATAAAGTCAAATGCGAGGGACGGGTACGCATTGTTGTCACTGCTTGCGCCAAGGATTGCGGTGACGAACGCTTGTGAATGTTGTGTATAAAGCCGTTCGGCATAAGCCACGGCAGAGGCAAACTCGTTTCTGATCAATGCGCAGACTATCCGGTTCTGCAGGGACGATGCACACTCTCTTCTCTCCCAGATGTGGATGGCTGCATCCATGTTTCCTGCCAGCAGATGATTGAATGCTATGTCGTCCAATGGCGTAACCTTTATGAACCAGAACTGGGCATATCTGAGTTGGTCGTTGGGCAAGGCGAGTGCTGCATTTGCCTGTGCCACCGTTTCGGAAGTCCTGTTGATTGGAGGCAGATATTGCGTCAGGTCTAACGGAAAATCCACCTTCCTGCCTACTTGCAGAAATGCATTGAGCCGGTTGTGATTGGCCACCCGTTCTCTGGTGGGCGAATTGGAGTAAACGCCTAATTGTCGGTACGGATTGTTCTCTATGATGTTCATGTCGGCTTGTAAAAACCTGTGTCAGCCGACTCCTTTGCCAACAATCTTGTCTATTTTTTTTCTATCCACATACATAAAGAACGTGGAGCCAGTCTGCCGCTCGTTCCACGTGTTAAGGCCTTCGCATTGCCCGGATTGTCGAAACGAGCAACGCTGAAAGCCCCACGCCGATGTAAATATACAGGTACACTCCCAAGCGCGGCACGAAGATGCCGTCAGCCGGGGAGGAGGTATATAATACATCCCAAGGGGCGTCCCCGTTGCTTTGTTTTTGACAATCCGTAGAGTTTGCGAAGTTCTAACACGTCAAAACCAAAGCGTACAGTTACGCCTTTTTTATGTATATGTGTCTGCCCAGCCCCTGCCCAACAGGGCTTTCAGCTTGGTACAGACGTTGCAAAATTAGGATTTTTCCTGCAGATGCAACCCGTGTGTGGGGTAATTTTATTGGAAGCCTATGAAATTAACATCTCAAAACACTTCTCCGTACAGCCGCAACCGGGCGTGCAACCTGTCTATCTCCTGCTGCATTTCGTTGATTTGTTCCAGCAGGTGGTGGATGGCATCGATGCCCTCCATATTGATGGACAGGTCGTAGTACATCCGGCTGTAACGTTCCACGTCGGGCAGTTGCGAGAAGAGCAGGTAGCGTTCTCCGCTTTCCACCCGGATGTCTATCAGCCCTCCCTCTTGCAAGAGGTCGATAAACGAGGACTCGATGTGGCATTTGTCACAATAGTCACTGACTATAATCAAATCGTTCTGCATGGCGTAACCTTCTTTTTTCAGTTCATCGTTTGGATTTTGCGGAGCAGTTCTTTCTGCGGTTCTGTCAGGTGGGTCGGCAACTGCACGTGGCAGGTCACGATGAGGTCGCCCGTTTGCCCTTCCTGCCTGTAGACCGGAAAGCCTTTCCCCTTCAGGCGCACCTTGGTTTCGGGCTGTGTGCCGGGCTTGATTTTGAGCCTGACCTGCCCGTCCAGGGTGTTGACCAGCTGTTCGCCTCCCAGCAATGCCGTGTAGAGGCTGATGTCTGTATCGACGTACAGGTCGTTGCCCAGCCGTTTGAACACCGGGTCGTCGTCAATAACGAACGTGATGTAGAGGTCGCCGTCGGGACCGCCGTTGACTCCCGTTCCTCCGTAGCCTTTCAGGCGGATGACCTGCCCGTCTGCCACGCCCGCCGGGATGGTGATGCGCACCTGCCTGCCGTCGATGTCCAGCACCCTTTTGTGCGTCTGTGCCGCTTCGCGCAGCGTGAGGTGCAGCTTCGACCGGTAGTCCTGTCCCCGGAACCCGCTCCGTCCCTGCTGTCTTCCCCTGTGTCCGAACATTTGTTCGAAGAAGTCGGAGAAACCGCTTTCGCCGCTTCCGGTGAATTCCTGTCCGTCCGAAGAGTACCAGTACGTCCCGTTGCCGTCCGTTTGGAAGTGCGTGCCAGCTCCGAAACCTCCGAAGCCGCCCGCCTGTTGCGCACGCTTCTGGGCTTCGAATTCGTCGGCGTGCTTCCAGTGTTCGCCGTACTCGTCATATTTCTTTCTCTTTTCCGGGTCGCTCAACACCTCGTTGGCTTCGTTGAGTGCCTGAAACTTGTCCTTGGCTGTGGGGTCGTTGGGGTTCAGGTCGGGATGATATTTGCGTGCCAGGCGGCGGAACGCTTTCTTGATGTCATCCTGCGATGCCGTTTTGTCCACTCCGAGAACCTTGTAGTAGTCGATGTAAGCCATGATTCGCTCTCCTTTTGTTTATTGTTTTTCTGTTTCTCATTCCCTGTCTTTTTCCGTCAGTCCGCCCGTGAACTTGTCAGTAACCGTAAACTGTCAGCAACCCATCACTCTCTCATGCTGAGTGCCAGCGAAGCATCTCCCGCTGTTAGTCCGACAGCGGGAGATCCTTCACTTCGTTCAGGATGACTGCAAGAGAAGCGGGCCGTGAAAACGGAACGTATTCATTCTCCATTCTCCATTCTTCATTCTTCATTCTTCATTTAAAAAGTTCTTCATTTCCAAAGACATTCTTTAGCCTTCTGCACAAACGCCAGGATGTCTTCCTGCGTCGTGTCGAACGAAGTGACCAGGCGAATCTCGTTTTCCTCCTCGTTCCAGAAGTAGAAGAAGTAAGACTCCAGCAGGCGCTCCGTTGCGGGGCGCGGCATGGTCAGGAACAGCTGGTTGCTTTCCACCGGCTGCGTGAAGCGGATGCCCGGCAGGTCTTTCAGTTCCGCGTGGAGCAGGCGTGCCATTTCGTTGGCGTGCAGGGCGTTTTTCAGCCAGAGGTCTCCCGTCAGGTAGGCGGTGAACTGGCACGACAGGTAGCGCAGCTTGGATGCCAGTTGTGCCGACTGCTTCCGCACGAAACGGGCTTTCCCCTTCAGGGCGGGGTGGAAGATGATTACGCACTCGCCCATCATCAGTCCGTTCTTGGTGCCTCCGAAGCTGAGCACGTCGATGCCGCAGTCCGCCGTCAGCTCTTTCAGCGTGAGGTGAAGTGAGGCGCAGGCGTTGGCCAGCCGTGCCCCGTCCATGTGTACGTACAGCCCGTGTTCGTGTGCCAGCGCGGTGATGGCCTTCAGTTCGGCAGGCGTGTAGACCGTGCCCAGTTCCGTGCACTCCGAGAGGTAGACGGCTCCCGGCTGCGAATGGTGCTGTTCACCGAAGTTGCGCAGGTGTGGACGGATGAGTTCCGGTGTCAGCTTGCCGTCCGGTGTGTCGATTGGCCGTATCTGGCAGCCCGTCATGCGCACGGGTGCCCCGCATTCGTCCACGTAGATGTGGGCGGTCTCTGCACACAGAATCGAGTTGAAGGGCGAAGTGCACAACTGCAGGGCTATCACGTTGCTGCCCGTTCCGTTGAACACGAACAGCGGTTCGCAGTCCGGCGTGAACGCTTTGCGTATTGCGGCGACGGCCTCTTCCGTCCAGGGGTCGTCTCCGTAGCCGACGGCATGGCCGCTGTTGGCACGTTGCAGGGCTTCCATCACCAGGGGATGTACGCCCGAATTGTTGTCTGATGCAAAACTTCTCATGATTGTTTCTTGTATGAAAAACGTTTGTCTGTCCCGAAAAAAAAGAACCGCAGTGCCTTTTCGAGGGGACACTGCGGCGTCTTAATATATGAGGAATCAAGGGAAACCCGACATTACATCATGCCGCCCATGCCACCCATTCCGGGGTTCGGCATATCATGCTTCTCTTCCTTTTTCTCGACAATCACACATTCCGTCGTGAGGAACATACCGGCAATGGATGCGGCGTTCTCCAGTGCGACGCGCGTCACTTTGGCGGGGTCTACCACACCGGCTGCGTGCAGGTTCTCGTACACGTCCGTGCGGGCATTGTAGCCAAAGTCGCCCTTGCCTTCGCGCACTTTCTGTACGACCACGGCACCTTCCTTGCCTGCGTTGGCAACAATCTGGCGCAGCGGCTCTTCGATGGCACGCTTGATGATTTCGATACCCGTCGTTTCGTCGGCGTTCTCACCCGTCAGGCCTTCCAGGTTGTCGATGGCACGGATGTAGGCCACGCCGCCGCCCGGCACGATGCCTTCTTCGATGGCTGCACGTGTGGCACGCAGTGCGTCGTCCACGCGGTCTTTCTTTTCCTTCATTTCCACTTCGGAAGCGGCACCCACGTAGAGCACTGCCACACCGCCCGACAGCTTGGCCAGACGTTCCTGCAGTTTCTCGCGGTCGTAGTCGGACTTCGTTACGGCTATCTGGGCCTTGATTTGCTCGCAGCGTTCCTTGATGTTCTCCTTGTCGCCGGCACCGTTCACGATGGTTGTGTTGTCCTTGGTGATGGTGACTTTCTCTGCGCTGCCCAGCATCTCGATGGTGGCCTGCTCCAGTTTCAAGCCCTTCTCCTCGCTGATTACCACGCCGCCGGTCAGCACGGCGATGTCTTCCAGCATTTCCTTGCGGCGGTCGCCGAAGCCCGGTGCCTTCACGGCGCAGATCTTCAGCTGGCTGCGCAGGCGGTTAACCACCAGCGTGGTCAATGCTTCGCTGTCTACGTCCTCGGCGATGACCAGCAACGGACGGCCGGTCTGTACGGCGGGTTCCAGGATGGGGAGGAAGTCCTTCAGGTTGGAAATCTTCTTGTCGTAAATCAGGATGTACGGGTTCTCCATCACGCACTCCATCTTCTCCGTGTTCGTCACGAAGTAGGCAGAGAGGTAGCCACGGTCGAACTGCATACCTTCCACAACGCCGATGGTCGTGTCCGTGCCCTTGGCCTCTTCGATGGTGATGACGCCGTCTTTCGACACTTTGCGCATGGCGTCGGCAATCAGCTTACCGATGACGGGGTCGTTGTTGGCTGATACGGTGCCGACCTGTTCGATCTTCTCGTAGTTGTCGCCCACCGTTTCAGCCTGGGCCTTGATGGATTCAACCACTTTGGCCACGGCCTTGTCGATGCCGCGCTTGAGGTCCATCGGGCTTGCACCGGCAGTCACGTTCTTCAGGCCTTCTGCCACGATGGCCTGTGCCAGTACGGTGGCAGTCGTTGTGCCGTCACCGGCATCGTCGCCCGTCTTGCTGGCCACTTCCTTCACCAGTTGTGCACCGGTGTTCTGGTAAGCGTCGTCCAGTTCCACTTCCTTGGCCACCGTCACACCGTCCTTGGTGATTTGCGGGGCACCGAACTTCTTCTCGATGATGACGTTGCGTCCTTTGGGACCCAGCGTGACTTTCACAGCGTTTGCCAATGTGTCGATGCCTTTCTTCAGTTGGTCACGGGCATCAATATTGAATAAAATCTCTTTTGCCATAGTTCTTTTTCCTATTTAATAATGAGTTATTCGTTGTTTTGTTAGCGTTGGTTCCTGAAAAAGGTTATGCCAGTACAGCCAGCACGTCGCTCTGACGCATGATGAGGTATTTCGTGCCGTCCAGTTCCACTTCCGTGCCTGCGTACTTTCCGTAGAGCACATGGTCACCGGCTTTGAGCACCATTTCTTCGTCTTTCGTACCGTTACCGGCTGCGACTACTTCCCCTTTCAAGGGTTTCTCTTTTGCAGTGTCGGGAATGATGATACCGCCAATTGTCTTTTCTTCTGCTGGTGCAGGGAGTATCAGAACTCTGTCTGCTAAAGGTTTAATGTTCATAGTTCTTTTTGGTTTTATATGTTATACATTTTGTTGTTGCTTTGTTGAAGCGACTAACCCCTTGCGAAAACCGTGCCAAAGCAGAAAATGCGTTTTTTGGCAGATGCAGACTGCCGATTTGGCAGAATTGCTGTCAGTAAATCCTTTCTTTGGCCTTCTCCGGAGCAGTACCGTTTCCCGTTTGTTGGACACCTGTACCGAACGTGTTCCGTGCCTGCATCCCGTTTGTTCGGTACAGGTGTGGAACACGTTCGGTACAGGTGTCCAACAAACGGGGTGCAGGCTGCCTGCCAACCGCAGAAATCGGGAGCGTCCGTCCCAACCTTTGCCCGCAAGCGTTGCCTGTATCGAAAAAATGCCGTAACTTTGTCTCTCCAATTTTAAAAAGCAGTAAACAGAAACGAAGATTATGGCAGCAAAACCCGGTATTCCGAAAGGAACGCGCGACTTTTCGCCGGTGGAGATGGCGAAGCGCAACTACATATTCGATACCATCCGCAGCGTGTATCACCTCTATGGTTTCCAGCAAATCGAAACGCCCGCGATGGAGATGCTCTCCACCCTGATGGGGAAATATGGCGAGGAGGGCGACAAACTCCTGTTCAAGATACTGAACTCGGGCGACTATTTTTCCGGCCTGACCGACGAGGAACTCTTGAGCCGCAACGCCGCCAGGCTGGCCGCCAGGTTTTGCGAGAAAGGCTTGCGCTACGACCTCACCGTGCCCTTTGCCCGCTACGTGGTGATGCACCGCAACGAACTGACCTTCCCCTTCAAGCGGTACCAGATTCAGCCCGTGTGGCGTGCCGACCGCCCGCAGAAGGGACGCTACCGCGAGTTTTACCAGTGCGACGCGGACGTGGTGGGCAGTGACTCGCTGCTGAACGAGGTGGAACTGATGCAGATTGTCGATACGGTGTTCACCCGCTTCGGCATCCGTGTCAGCATCCGGATAAACAACCGGAAGATATTGGCGGGCATCGCGGAAATCATCGGTGAGGCAGACAAGATTGTAGACATCACCGTGGCCATCGACAAGCTGGACAAAATCGGCGCGGAGGGCGTGAACGCCGAACTGCGTGACAAGGGCATCGCCGAAGAAGCCATTGCCCGCCTGCAACCCATCATCCTGCTGAGCGGGACAAACGCCGGCAAGCTCTCCACCCTGAAGGAGGTGCTCGCCGGAAGCGAAACGGGGCTGAAGGGCGTGGAGGAAACGGAGTTCATCCTCACCACCCTCGAAAGCCTGGGGCTGAAGAACGAGGTGGTGCTGGACCTGACGCTGGCACGCGGGCTGAACTACTACACGGGTGCCATCTTCGAGGTGAAGGCACTGGACGTGCAGATAGGCAGCATCACGGGCGGTGGCCGCTACGACAACCTGACGGGTGTGTTTGGTTTGCCGGGACTGAGCGGCGTGGGCATATCCTTCGGTGCAGACCGCATCTTCGACGTGCTGAACCAGCTCGACCTCTATCCGAAAGAAGCCGTCAACGGCACGCAGCTCCTCTTCATCAACTTCGGGGCGAAAGAGGCCGCCTTCTCGCTGGGCATACTGGCACAGGCACGCGCGGCGGGCATCCGTGCCGAACTCTATCCCGACAGCAGCAAGATGAAGAAACAGATGGGCTATGCCAACGCCAAGTCCATCCCCTTTGTCGCCCTGGTAGGGGAGAACGAAATGAACGAAGGGAAGGTCACGCTGAAGAACATGGAGACGGGCGAACAGCAACTGCTGACCCCGGAAGCGTTGGTCGAAGCCTTGAAATAGGGGAAATCCGGCCTTCCGCCTGCAACCGGCAAAGAAAAGTTTGAAATACTTTTAAAAAGGAGCACATCGTTGCTCCTTTTTTTGTATATTTGTCATAAGAGTGTAGGAACATTGTTACATTCGGCCCTTATATTTGTCACCGCAATAAGAGAAGGAGGTTCGTATGGTATTTGTAGGATTCACGCAAGAGAAATACAATGCAATCATTGGCATCCTGATGATTGTCCTGTCCGTCTTGTTTCTGCTTTATATGGGAAGCTCGCTGGTGCATTCCACAAAGGTGTTTTGGGAAAACTACTCCATTGAATACCTGTTTGACTGAAACCGGACAACAAGAGCGGCAGGATGATTTATTACTTCAGTGGAACGGGCAATTCGCGTTGGGTGGCACAGCAACTGGCAGCGGCCACGCACGATGCGGTGTGCGACATGGCGGTGTGCCTGCGCCGGAAGACCGGACCTGACGAGGCATTGGCCGGGGCGGAAGTCGTGGGCTTTGTCTTCCCGATACACAGTTGGTACGCGCCCCGCCCGGTGCGCGACTTCATGCAGCGGCTTTCGTTGCCCCGTTGCCGCTACCGTTACGCGGTGTGTACCTGTGGCGATGACGTGGGGAAGGGAATGAGCCGCCTTGCCGGACACTTCCCGCTGGATGCGGCCTGGTCGGTGACCATGCCCAACACTTATATCCCGATGTTCCGGTTGGACGACGATGCCCTTTGCCGCCGCAAGGTGGCAGAAGCGCGGTTGTCCGTCGGGCGCATCGCACAAAGCGTGAACCGTCGGGAGCGGGTGTGGCAGGTGCACGAAGGAGGGGCGGCGTGGCTGAAGACGTATGTTGTACATCCCTTGTTTGAGCGTTTCTGTGTCCGCACCAAAGGCTTTCGGGCGGAACGTGCGTGCACGGCGTGCGGCTTGTGCAGCCGTGTCTGCCCGATGGGCAATGTCAGCCCCGGCGACGACGGCCGTCCGGTGTGGGGGACGGATTGCATTCATTGCATGGCATGTGTACATGCCTGTCCCGTGCGGGCCATACAATATAATAAGGTGACGCGGAACAAAGGGCGTTACCGCCTGGTTGATTATCTTTGATGTCTGCTCCCGGGATGCTTTGCCTCTTCTTCTAGGATACTTCGTCTTTTCTTCTAGGATGCTTTGCCTTTTCTTCTAGGATGCTTTGCCTTTTCTTCTAGGATGCTGTCTTTTCTTCTAGGATGTTTTGCCTTTTCTTCTAGGATACTTCGCCTCTTCTTCTAGGATGCTTCGTCTTTTCTTCTAGGCTTAGCTCTTTCTCCTTGGATGCGTATTCCGTACCTGTATCCCGGTTGCGCATTCTGCATACTGTTTGCGTGTTTAAAGTAAAGGCTGAATGAA
>CAYPUJ010000056.1:0-15569 GCA_964413805.1 uncultured Bacteroides sp.
ACCAACGACCCCGAGATTACAAATCACGTGCTCTGGCCAACTGAGCTAAAGAGGCGGGTGGGTAAGCTTACTATATCGCGCCGCTACAACCAACTACCTTTGCTGCGATCAAGCCCTGGAGGATTCGAAGGGAGCTGGCCGTATAGGACTTACCCGTTTTTGCGGGTGCAAAGATAGGCATTATTTTTTAGATTGCAATATCTGCCACGACTTTTTCAACTTTAACAAGTGAACACGGCTTTGCATATAATATTTTTATAACTTTGCACCGCTTATTTGAATCGGATTATGGCTGAAACTAATAGAGGTTATATGCAACAGTATGCAATGCTGTTCGGAACGTATATGGGGGCTTTCTGGATTTTCAAATTTATATTCTTCCCACTCGGATTGAAATATCCGCTTCTGTTCTTCCTGTTCATAGGACTGACCGTCTGCGTGCCTTTCATCGGTTATCGCTACGCACGGATGTACCGGGACAATGTGCACAACGGACAAATCGGTTTCCTCCGGTCCTGGGTGTTCACTGCATTCGTTTATATATTTGCAGCCTTGCTTACGTCGGTCGCCCATTACATCTATTTCCGTTACATCGACCGTGGATTTGTCCTGGACGCTTATGAAAACCTGATAAACGAGTCGGCTGCCACCGGCATCCCCAGCCTGTCCGCCCACATAGAACAGCTGAAAACAACCATTGACTTCATGCGGACCCTCAGCCCGATAGACATCACCATGCAGATGCTGTCACAAAACGTCTTTTACGGTGCCTTAATCGCACTGCCGACAGCCATGTTCGTAGCAAGAAGGAAAAGAAAAACCGTTTAAAAACACTCAAGCAGACCACAATGGATATTTCAGTTGTCATCCCCTTATACAATGAAGAAGAATCCCTCCCGGAACTGTTCGCATGGATAGAACGTGTGATGAGCGAACACGGATTCTCATACGAAGTCATCTTTGTGAACGACGGCAGCACGGACAGTTCGTGGGAAGTAATAGAACAGCTGCAAGCCAGGTCGGACAAAGTGCGAGGCATCAAGTTCCGCAGAAACTACGGCAAGTCGCCTGCACTGTACTGCGGATTCGAGCAAGCGAAGGGGAACGTTGTCATCACGATGGATGCCGACCTGCAGGACAGCCCGGACGAGATTCCCTCGCTGTACCGCATGATTACGGAGGAAGGATACGACCTGGTTTCGGGCTGGAAACGCAAACGCTACGACCCGCTTTCAAAAACATTGCCCACAAAACTGTTCAATGCAACGGCACGGAAAGTATCCGGCATCAGGAACCTGCACGACTTCAACTGCGGACTGAAAGCCTACCGGAAAGAAGTGGTGAAAAACATCGAAGTGTATGGCGAAATGCACCGCTACATTCCCTACCTTGCCAAGAACGCCGGTTTCAACAGAATCGGCGAGAAAGTGGTGCAACACCAGGCACGGAAGTTCGGCAAGACAAAGTTCGGAGGAATCAACCGTTTCTTCAACGGATACCTGGACCTGATTTCACTGTGGTTTCTCTCCACGTTCGGCATCAAGCCAATGCACTTCTTCGGGTTCCTGGGTTCGCTCATGTTCATCATCGGTTTCATCTCTGTTGTGATTGTCGGATTCAACAAACTATATAATATGTATAATGGGATACCCTACCGGCTGGTAACGGATTCCCCCTACTTCTACCTGTCGCTGACGGCCATGATTATCGGCACCCAGCTGTTCGTTGCCGGATTTCTCGGAGAACTCATCTCGCGCAATGCCCCTGAACGTAATAAATACCAAATAGAAAAAATCATCTGACAAATGAAATCGCTTGTAAAATGTGTCATGCTTGGAATATTGCTGCATTCTTTCGCCTACATGATTGCCTCCTGTTCCGAAGAGGCGGACTGTACCGATGCGACACGTGCCATGCTGAACTGTAACCTGTATACCCACAACGAACTGACCGGCAACATAGAGCAGGATACGCTCGACTCGCTGACCATCACGGCATTTGCCACCGACTCAATCATCCTCAACAACGAACAGTCTGTGACCACGCTTTCCCTGCCCCTGCGCTATACGGTGGACTCAACCGTGCTGGTACTCCACTACACGGCCAGAACCAGGGACACGCTGATAATCTACCACAGCAATACACCCTACTTCCTGTCCATGGACTGTGGCTATCAGATGCAACAAGCCTTGACAGGCATTGCATACACGCTGCACAGGCTGGATTCTATTCGCATTTCAAATTCAGAGGTCGGGATTTATGGCACAGAAAACCTTCAACTGTTTTATTAGTCTGATGCTGTGGCTGCTGATGGGGGGATTGCCCCTGCGGGCACAAGCACCGCAGTCATCTCCCCAACCGGCAAGAGCAAAGGCAGAGAAGTCCGACCAGCCGCAATATCCGTTGTACAACGGCCTGTCAGTAGGATTGGATTTGTGGGGAATCGGCAACAAAGTCATCGGAGGAGACAACCTGAGCATGGAGATTGCCGTGGATGCCAATCTGAAGAACCGTTTCTTCCCGACCGTGGAACTGGGATATGCCAAGTCGGATGCCGACGGCGACCTGGGCATCTCTTACAAGACCGGTGCACCCTATTTCCGCATCGGAATCGACTACAACGCCTTCTACAAGAAAGAGCACGGCAATATGCTGCTGGTGGGACTGCGCTATGCGGCAACCAGCTTCAAGTATGACATTGAGGCTTTGGGTATAGACGACCCCATATACGGCGGTACGGTGGGCAACCCCAATCTGGAGGACGACATCTGGGGAGGCAGCCTCCCTTACCACTACACCGGCATGAAAGGTTCCATGCAATGGGTGGAAATCTGTCTGGGAATACGGGCAAAAGTCTGGCAGAGTCTCTACATGGGCTGGGCTGTACGCCTGAAGTACAAACTCACCGACTCGATTGCCCGATACGGCAATCCCTGGTATGTGCCGGGGTTCGGAGAATATGGCTCCAACACCATTGGAGTCACTTATACCATAACCTATAAATTACCCTTTTAGAGGACATGACAGAATTAGACATCTGGCTGCTGGCAATAGGATTATCGATGGACTGTTTCGCCGTTTCGATAGCCAGCGGCATTCTTCTCAAACGCCCCATGCTGCGCCCCATGCTATTCATGGCTTTCTGTTTCGGATTCTTTCAGGCCATGATGCCCCTGCTGGGATGGACGGGCACAAAACTGTTCAGCCACCTGATAGAGAGCATCGACCACTGGATAGCCTTTGCCATTCTGGCTTTTCTGGGAGGACGGATGATTTTCGAATCCCTCAAGAAAGAAGACTGCAAACACGAATTCGACCCCACCAGCGTCAAGGTCGTGCTGTCTATGGCCGTGGCCACCAGCATCGATGCGCTGGCTGTGGGAGTTTCTTTCGCCTGCTCGGGCATTAACGACTTCAACCGCATTTTATACCCCGTCGGTATCATCGGTCTGGTTGCGTTCATCCTGTCGCTGGTCGGACTCATGTTTGGCATCCGCTTCGGATGCAGCCTGGCCCGCAAATTGCACGCGGAATTACTGGGAGGAATCATTCTCATCGCCATCGGTTCCAAAATTCTGATTGAACACCTGTTCTTTTAACGCCCATGAAAAGAAAAACAACCGTAAACATCCTATGGCTTATATTGCTCGCCGCAGGCACGGTCTGGATTCTCGTCCGGCAGCAGAACCTTCCCTACCGGAAAAACCACGGACACGTATTCGGCACCTTGTACACCATCACCTATCAGCACGGCGAGGATTTACAGGCCAGGATTACCGACGCACTCAACCGTTTCGACGGCTCTTTGTCGCCCTTCAACGATACGGCCACCATCACCCGCATCAACAGGAACCTGCCTGTAAAGCCGGACAGTTTCTTTGTCAACGTGTTCCGCCGCAGCATGGAAATATCCCAAGAGACCGACGGAGCCTTCGACATCACGGTGGCCCCGCTGGTCAATGCGTGGGGATTCGGTTTCCGGCAAGGCCTGTTCCCCGACTCTGCCCGGGTTGACAGCCTGCTTGCCTTCACAGGCTATGAGAAAATCACCTTGTCGGACGACGGGACCATCATCAAGGAAGATCCGCGCATCATGCTGACGTGCAGCGCCGTGGCCAAAGGCTACAGCGTCGATGTCGTGGCACAGTTACTGGACAGGGAAGGTGTGGAAAACTACATGGTGGACATCGGTGGAGAGGTCGTGGTCAAAGGGCAGAACCCGCAACACGGGCCGTGGCGCATCGGCATCAACAGGCCGGTTGACGATACGCTGGCCATCAACCAGGAACTGCAAACCATCCTGCACATCACCGATGCAGGCATAGCCACCTCGGGCAACTACCGCAATTTCTATTATAAAGACGGCAAGAAATACGCCCACACCATCGATCCGAAGACCGGCTATCCGGTGCAGCACAGCATCCTGTCGGCCACCGTGATAGCCCAGGACTGCATGAGCGCAGATGCGTATGCCACCGCATTCATGGTGATGGGACTGGAGAAAGCCAAAGCGTTTGTGCGTGAACATCCGGAAATCGATGCCTACTTCATCTACAGTGACAGCATCGGAAAGCTGCAGACCTTTCAGACAGCCGGCATGGAAAAATACATGAACGAGTAAGCATCCGTCCCGCATCCGCATCGGCCGAAGAACCGTCCCGGCCATCCTGTAACCACATTGTAACATTTGTTTCATTCCGGCGTAACAGAAACAGCATACTTTTGCAAAAGAATAAAAGAATGTGTAACCCTGTGGCAGAAAAGGCAACGAATCCTGGCCGGTCACAAAAAAGCAACGACAATGATGAACCAATACCGAATCTTAGTAGTGGACGATGAAGAAGATTTATGTGAAATCCTAAAGTTCAACCTGGAGAACGAAGGCTACAAAGTGGACACAGCCAATTCCGCAGAAGAGGCCTTGAAAATGGACATCAGCAGCTACGACCTGTTGTTGCTGGACGTCATGATGGGAGAAATATCCGGATTCAAGATGGCCAACCTGCTGAAGAAAGACGAAAAGACCGGGCAGATACCCATCATCTTCATTACGGCCAAGGACACCGAGAACGACACCATAACCGGCTTCAACATAGGAGCGGACGACTACATATCCAAACCTTTCTCGCTGAAGGAGGTGGCTGCACGTGTCAAAGCCGTCTTGCGCCGCACACACCGGAAGAACAGCGGACAGACACCCGACCGGCTGGTCTACAGAACCCTGGTGCTGGACATCGCGAGGAAAAAGGTCAGCATCGACGGCACCGAAACGCCGCTGACCAAGAAAGAATTCGAGATTCTGCTGTTGCTGTTACAGAACAAGGGAAGGGTGTTCTCGCGTGAAGACATATTGGGACGGATATGGAACGACGAAGTGTATGTGCTCGACCGCACCATTGATGTCAACATCACACGCCTGCGCAAAAAGATTGGGGCTTATGGGAAATGCATCGTAACACGGCTGGGATATGGATACTGCTTTGAAGCCGAATAAAGGGTACAGGCACTTCTTTTCGTTCAGCCGCCGGCTATTCCTCTCGGTCATCCTGCTGTTTCTGGTGTTTGCTGTCAGTTTTATCGTCTACCAGTACCAGCGGGAAAAGGAGTATAAGATTGAACTGCTGAACACCAAACTGCAGGACTGCAACGAACGGCTGGCACTGGAACTCCGCAGCATTCCCGACAGCGCACGGACCGGGTTTCTTACGCGCTACCCCCTGCAATATGCCGACGAAGAACTGCGCATCACCCTCATCACACACGAGGGGGAAGTGCTATATGACAGCCGGGAAGAAAACATGGCAAACGCCGGCAACCACCTCAACCGGCCGGAGATACAAAAAGCCCTGAAAACCGGCAAGGGCTTCGACGTGAGGCGTACTTCGGAGACCACGGGCATACCTTACTTCTATTCGGCCACCCGCTACGACTCCTTCATCATCCGCTCCGCATTGCCCTACAACGTGACGCTCATCAACAACCTGGCCGCCGACCCGCACTACATCTGGTTCACGGCGGGAGTCACGCTGCTGCTTATCTTCGTGTTTTACAAATATACATCCAAACTGGGGACAGCCGTCAACCATTTGAGGGAATTTGCCAAACGGGCCGACAAGAACGAACCCATCGAAACAGACATCCAGTCGGGATTCCCGCACAACGAACTGGGAGAAATCTCGCAGCACATCATCCAAATCTACAGAAGGCTACGCGAAACCAAGGAAGCCCTCTACATCGAACGGGAAAAACTCATCACCCACCTGCAAACCTCGCGCGAAGGCCTGGGCGTGTTCACCAAAGAGAAAAAGGAGATACTGGTCAACAACCTGTTCACGCAGTATGGAAACCTGATTTCAGACTCCAACCTGCAGACAACGGAAGAAATCTTTTCCGTCAACGAGTTTCAGAAGCTGACCGATTTCATCAACAAGGCGCAAACCCGCCCCTCCAACGATTCCGAAGAAAAGCGCATGTCCGTCACCATCAACAAGAACGGCAGGACTTTCATCGTAGAATGCATCATCTTCCAGGACCTGAGCTTTGAAATCTCCATCAACGACATTTCCCAGGAAGAAGAACAGATACGCCTGAAACGGCAGCTGACCCAGAACATCGCCCACGAACTCAAGACACCGGTCAGCAGCATACAGGGATACCTCGAAACGATTGTGGACAACGACCACATCTCGCACGAAAAGATGAAGACCTTCCTGGAGCGTTGCTACGCGCAGAGCAACCGGCTGAGCCGGCTGTTGCGCGACATTTCCGTACTGACACGGATGGACGAGGCCGCCAACATGATTGACATGGAGAAAGTGGACGTCAGCCTACTGGTGGCAAACATCATCAACGAAGTTGCACTGGAACTGGAGAAGCGGCGCATCACCGTGGTCAACTCATTGAAGCCCCGGATACAGTTGCGGGGCAACCATTCGTTGCTCTACTCCATCTTCCGCAACCTGACGGACAACGCCATAGCCTATGCAGGCACGGACATACGCATCTGCATCAGCTGTTTCCGCGAAGACGAGAAGTTCTACTATTTCAGTTTTGCCGATACCGGCGTGGGGGTTGCCCCCGAACATTTGAGCCGGCTGTTCGAACGCTTCTACCGCATCGACAAGGGACGTTCGCGCAAACTGGGAGGAACCGGTCTGGGGCTGGCCATCGTGAAAAATGCCGTCATCATCCACGGCGGAACCATTTCGGCCAAAAACAACCAGGGGGGAGGACTGGAGTTTGTGTTCACGCTGGCAAAGAACCGGGACGAATAGCGCAACCCGGCGAAAGAATTTTTGCCGCACCGTGTAACGCAATTTCACGGTTAAGTCTTATCTTTGCGCACCATACAAGCAAACATCATGAAGTATTTAGAATTTGCGTTCCACCCCCACCCTGCATCCGAGATTGTCAACGACGTACTGGCCGCAACCTTGGGCGAAGCGGGGTTTGAAAGTTTTGTGGAACAAGGCGACGGCCTTTTGGCCTACATCCAAGAGGCGTTGTACGATTCCCGGCAACTCGACCGGGTTCTTGCTGATTTTCCCCTGCCCGGTGTGCAACTGCCCTACACCTGCACGGAAGCCGAGGACAAGGACTGGAACGAGGAATGGGAAAAACACTTCTTCCAACCCATCGTCATCAACGGACGCTGCGTCGTACACAGCACCTTCCACCGGGATGTCCCCCCGGCGGAATATGACATTGTCATCAACCCGAAAATGGCGTTCGGCACCGGACACCACGAGACCACCGGACTCATCATCGGCGAACTGCTGGATGCCGACCTCCAAGGCAAATCGCTGCTCGACATGGGGTGCGGCACATCCATCCTGGCCATCCTGGCAGCCCTGCGCGGTGCCAATCCCTGCACGGCCGTTGACATCGACGAATGGTGCGTGCTTAACTCGCGGGAGAACATCGCGCTCAACGGGGTGAAATGCATCGAGGTGTACCGGGGGGATGCCGCTTCGCTGGCAGACAAGGGTCCCTTTGACGTGGTGATTGCCAACATCAACCGCAACATCCTGCTGGCCGACATGAAGCACTACACCGCCCGGATGAACCCGGATGCAGAACTCTACATCAGCGGTTTCTACACCGACGACCTCCCCCTCCTCCGCACGGAAGCCGAACGCAACGGACTGGCTTTTGTCCGCCAACGGGAAAAGAACCGCTGGGCAGTTGCCGTATTCCGGAAAGCAACCGATGAACAAGCCGTAATATAAAGGAACGGAAGCTCTATGTACAGAATCATCCTTTCACTGATTCTTTTTCTGCTGATTCCCGACGTGTACATCTACCTGGTGCACGTCGTCAGGAAGACACGGAACAAGCTGTGGCGGTTTGCCTACTGGCTGCCCACCCTGCTGCTGGCAGCGGGCTACATCTGCCTTATGTGCCGGAGTGGCGAAAACGTGCTCTCCCACCATGCGCAGTCCATCGGCCGGCTGGCAATAGCTACTCTGCTGTTTGCCGTTTCCAAAATCGTGTTCATGCTGTGCTCGCTGGCAGGCCTGACCGTGCACGGCCTTGTCCGCCGCATACCGCGCACACCGTTCACGGCACTGGGGTTGCTGGTGGGTGCAATCTGCTTCGGCGGAATCCTCTACGGTTCGCTGGCCGGCATCCGGCATTTCA
Source organism: uncultured Bacteroides sp. (assembly GCA_964413805.1). Classification (GTDB taxonomy): domain Bacteria; phylum Bacteroidota; class Bacteroidia; order Bacteroidales; family Bacteroidaceae; genus Bacteroides. The sequence goes on from CAYPUJ010000056.1 coordinate 8,641, forward strand.
AGGTGAAAGAAGTGGACTACCGCTCCGAACGACTGCCACACGGCTTCGACGGGTATCGCATTGTGCAGGTGTCGGACATACACATCGGCAGCTGGGCGAACGACACCGCCTCCATCCGGCGACTGACAGACCTGATCAACCGGCAGGAAGCCGACCTCATCGTCTTCACGGGCGACCTGGTGAACCAGCGCAGTACCGAATTGGAAGGGTTCCAATCCATCCTTGCACAACTGCGGGCACCCGACGGCGTGTACTCCATCCTCGGCAACCACGACTACGGCTCCTACTACCGCTGGAGAACCCCGCAGGAAGAGCGGGAGAACCTTGCCGCCCTGCTTGAACGGCAAAAACAGATGGGATGGAAGCTGCTGAACAACGAGCATGTCATCCTGCACCACAACGGCGACAGCATTGCCCTCATCGGTGTGGAAAACGACGGCGAACCGCCTTTCTCACAGTATGCCGACCTGCCCCGCGCCATGAAAGGCACCGAAGGAATGTTCCGACTCCTGCTCAGCCACAATCCCACGCACTGGCGGCGGGAGGTTTTGCCCGACACGGACATCGACCTGATGCTGGCCGGACACACCCATGCCATGCAGCTGGAACTGTTCGGACGCTCGCCTGCCGCGCTGAAGTATCCGGAATGGGCAGGAATGTACCGCGACGGGGAACAGTCGCTCTACGTCAACGTGGGCATCGGCTACGTGGGACTTCCTTTCCGCTTCGGCGCATGGCCGGAAATCACGGTGTTGACCTTGCACGAATAGGCCAGCACCACCGCAAACGATACCAGCGGAACAACAAAGGAGAAGGACATGGTGGTGTGGTCGGCCACCGCCCCCATCAGCAGGGGACCGACCGCACCACCCACGGGCGACATCATCAGGTAGGAAGAAGCCCGCTTGGTATAACTGCCCAAGCCCTGCAGGGCCAGAGCGAATATCGTGGGAAACATGATGGCCTCGAACGCATAGCCCAGGCACAGTGCCACCAACGACAACCGGCCGCAATGCACCACCACCAGCGAGGTCGTGACCACCGTGCCGACGGCACAGCACAGCAACACCCGCTCGGCCCGGATGCGGCTCATCACCCAGCTTCCTGCAAAACGCCCGCACATGAACAGGCCCAGGCCTCCGAACGAAAGGACTACCGAAGCATCGCGTGCATTCATCCACTTTTCTTCCACCACATAGTTGATGAAAAAGCTGTTGATGGAAATCTCCGCCACTTCGTAACAGAACAAGGCCACCAGCCCCCACACAAAGAGCGGACGGGTCCACACACCGCCTTGCCCGCCTTCGTCCCCGCCGTGGTGGGGCACTTCGGGCAGTCGGACACGTGTGAACAGAAACGCCACGACCAGCACCACCCCTCCCATCAGCGCATAAGGGGCGGCAATGCTTTTCTCGCCTCCGGAAAACAACAAAAGTCCGCCCACCAGCGGACCGCAGATGCAGCCCAGACCGTTGAAGGACTGCGCCAGGTTGAGACGGCTGGCGGCAGTTTCGCGGTCGCCCAATTCCGTCATGTAGGGATTGGCGGCAGTCTCCAGAAAGACAAGCCCGCAGGCTATGACAAAAAGCGAAAACAGGAAAAATCCGAACGACATCCAGCGTTCACCGGGCACGAACAGCAGCGAACCGATGCCAAAGAGCAACAGGCCGAACACCACCCCCCGCCGGTAGCCATGCTTGTTGATGAACAGACCGGCCGGAATGGCCATCAGGAAATACCCCAGATAGAACATCACCTGCACCCCGGCTGAATCGGCCCGTGAGATTTCCATCACATCTTGAAAATGCTTGTTCAGTACGTCCAGGATGGCATGGGCAAAGCCCCATAAAAAAAACAACGAGGTAACCAGCACAAAAGGTACCCCATATTCTTTCTTGACTAATTTCATTGTTTCTGTTGATTGCTGTGGGAAAAGACCGCGCTTTCCCGTACAATGTTTTTCTTTTTTGGCTGCAAATTTAGGCATAAATCGCAATTTACGCACCGGTGCGCAGCGAAAAAGTCACTCGAATATTCCCCATAAATACCCCGTTTGTTGGATGCCTGCATCGATCGCGTTCGGTACAGGCAATCCATTTGCTCCGTGCCTGTGTGGAGCGTGCTCGGTGCAGGCATCCAACAAACGGGGTATTTCTACAGGTAAACCATAACAATACGCATTTATCCCGATCCCGCCTTTTGAACTTTTCCTCATACAGGGAAGGTTCCGGAAAGCAGGATTGTTTTGTCCCGCCACATCCCGAAAAACCAAAGAGACTGAGAGCTATCCATTATTTAAAAACAATCTAAATTGTTTGCTCCATACCGACTTATGGCGTATCTTTGCGACCGGAAACAATAAATAGGCTGAAAAATGCGACTGTCTGAACTAAAAACCGGCGAGAAAGGAGTCATTGTAAAGGTATTGGGGCACGGAGGATTCCGCAAGCGAATCGTGGAAATGGGGTTCATCAAGGGCAAGACCGTGGAAGTGCTGCTGAACGCCCCCCTCAAAGACCCCATTAAATATAAGGTAATGGGCTATGAAATCTCCTTGCGGAGGCAGGAGGCCGCGATGATAGAGGTCATCAGCGAGCAGGAAATCAAGGAGGAGAGCGTGAAGGCCGATGCCCTGCGGGGCATAAAGGAAGAACTTCCGCTCAGCGAGGAGGAGATGGAACGGATGGCGCTGGGGAAGCGGCGCACCATCAACGTCGCCCTGGCTGGCAACCCCAACTGCGGAAAGACCTCGCTGTTCAACATCGCATCGGGTGCCCACGAGCGCGTGGGCAACTACAGCGGCGTGACGGTGGATGCCAAGGAGGGGCATTTCGATTTCCGGGGATACCACTTCCGCATCGTAGACCTTCCGGGCACCTATTCGCTCTCGGCCTACTCTCCCGAAGAGATATACGTGAGGCGGCACATCATCGACGAAACGCCCGACATCATCATCAACGTCGTAGACACTTCCAATCTGGAGCGGAACCTCTACCTGACCACCCAGCTCATCGACATGAACGTGCGCATGGTCGTCGCGCTGAACATGTTCGACGAACTGGAGGCGAGCGGAAACTCGCTGGACTACCTGAAACTGAGCGAACTGCTCGGTGTCCCCATGATACCCACCGTGAGCAGGACGGGCAAAGGCATTGACGCGCTCTTCCATGTCATCATCAGCATATACGAAAGGGGAGATTTCCTGGACGAGGAAGGGAAGCTGCGCCCTGACATACTGGACGACATGCTCAACTGGCACAAACAGTATGCGCAGACCCCCGCCCCCCCCAAGGAGAAAAGGAAAGCGGAACAACGACGCAACGTCTACCGGCACATCCACATCAACCACGGCGCGGAACTGGAGCGCAGCATCGAAGAAGTGAAACGCCACATCTGCATGAACGAGGACATCCGGTACAAATATTCCACCCGCTTCCTGGCCATCAAGCTGCTGGAGAACGACAAGGAACTGGAGAAAGTGGCCCTGGCACTGCCCAACGGAGCAACCATCATGGAGACACGCGACAAAGAGGCGCAACGCCTGAAAGCCGCCCTGAATGAAGACAGCGAGCAGGCCATGACCGATGCCAAGTACGGATTCATCGCGGGTGCCCTGAAGGAAACGTACACGGACAACCACCTGAACAAGAAACGTTTCACGCACGCCATCGACACAATCGTCACGCACCGCATCTGGGGATTCCCCATCTTCTTCCTCTTCCTTTACGTCATGTTTCTGGGAACCTTCGTCCTTGGCGACTATCCCATGCAAGGCATCGAATGGCTGGTGGGCCTGACAGGTGACTTCATCCGCGAGAACATGTCGGAAGGGCCGCTGAAGGACCTCCTGATTGACGGCATCGTAGGGGGCGTGGGAGGCGTCATCGTCTTCCTGCCCAACATCATGCTGCTCTATTTCTTCATCTCGCTGATGGAGGATTCGGGCTACATGGCGCGGGCAGCCTTCATCATGGACAAAATCATGCACAAGATGGGCCTGCACGGCAAGTCATTCATCCCGCTCATCATGGGCTTCGGGTGCAACGTGCCGGCCATCATGGCTTCGCGCACCATCGAGAACCGCAAGAGCCGGCTGATTACGATGCTCGTCACCCCCCTCATGTCGTGCAGCGCACGGCTTCCCATCTACCTGGTGCTGACCGGTGCCTTCTTTCCACACTGTGCCAGCCTGATGCTGCTGCTCGTCTATGCCATCGGCATCTTCCTGGCCGTTCTCATGGCACGCATCTTCAGCCGCTTCCTGGTGAAAGGCGACGACACGCCCTTTGTCATGGAACTTCCCCCCTACCGGCTTCCGACCTCCAAAGCCATCCTGCGCCACACGTGGGAGAAAGGCGCGCAATACTTACGCAAAATGGGTGGCATCATCATGATTGCCTCCGTCGTGATTTGGGCCTTGGGCTATTATCCCGACCACGGAGGCTATGAGACCGAAGCCGAACAACAGGAGAATTCCTACATCGGACAAATTGGTAAAGCTATGGAACCAATCATCGAACCGCTGGGCTTCGACTGGAAACTGGGCATCGGGATTCTTGCCGGAGTGGGAGCAAAGGAATTGGTGGTCAGCACGCTGGGTGTCCTCTATGCCGACGATGCGGAAGCCGATGGGGCAAGTCTGGGCGAACGCATTCCCATCACCCCGCTGGTGGCATTCGGCTATATGCTGTTTGTGCTGGTCTATTTCCCCTGCATCGCCTCCATAGCAGCCGTCAAAGGCGAATCGGGCAGCTGGAAGTGGGGCTTGTTTACGGCCGGATACACCACCCTGCTGGCGTGGGTCGTGGCATTTGCCGTTTACCAGGTAGGGAGCCTGTTTCTATGACCACGATGCACTGGCAAGAATGGATAGTAGTCCTGCTGGTAGTGCTTTGCACTGCACGCATCGGCATGAACGTGATTTCTTTTTTCCGTTCCAGCGGGAAGAAAAGCAGTCCGTGCGACAGCTGCCCCACCGGGTGTGAAATAAAGAGGCTATACGACCGCAAACGCATTGAATGCTCAGACAAGCCGGAAGAAAAAGGCAAAAAGAAGTCCTGCGAGAATAAAAAATGCTGCGGATAGTTGGCAGTTCAAAAAAAAGAGTTACCTTTGCAACCGCAATCGGAAAGAACAACCATTCTGTTTGAGAAATGATTGGTTCCTTGGATGAGTGGCTTAGTCAGCGGTCTGCAAAACCGTGCACGGCGGTTCGAATCCGCCAGGAACCTCTTCCGGCAAAGGAGAAAAAAAGGATTGGAAAGTAATTTCCGGTCCTTTTTCGTTTGTATGCCGATTCCTTTCAATAAAAAGCAAGAACCGATGATAGACTTCACGCTGTTTCCCAACCCATGTTACATCATGGAAGAAGAATTGCTGAGAAAGAACCTCGCATTGATAAGCAACGTAGCCCGGCAGGCCGGTGTGGAAATCATTTTAGCCTTTAAATCATTTGCCATGTGGCGCTCGTTTCCCATCTTCCGCGAGTACATAGCACACTCCACGGCAAGCTCTGCCTATGAAGCCCGACTGGCATTGGAGGAATTCGGCAGCAAAGCCCACACGTATTCCCCGGCTTACACAGATACGGATTTTGCAGGAATCATGCGTTGCAGCAGCCACATCACTTTCAACTCGCTGACGCAGTTTCACCATTTCTATCCCCAAGTGAAAACCGGCGGACAAGACATATCCTGCGGCCTGCGCATCAATCCCGAATTTTCCGAAGTGGAAACCGAACTGTATAACCCCTGTGCACCCGGCACCCGGTTTGGCATCACAGCCGACCGGCTACCGGCACAGTTGCCCCAAGGCATTGAAGGTTTTCATTGCCACTGTCACTGCGAGTCATCGTCCTACGAACTGGAACGTACCCTCGCACACATCGAACAAAAGTTTGCCCGCTGGTTCCCTCAAATCCAATGGCTCAATCTCGGGGGAGGACACTTGATGACGCGCAAAGACTACGACGTGCCTCACCTCATCGGCCTGCTGCAAGGTTTAAAGAAACGCTATCCGCACCTGCACCTGATTTTAGAACCGGGTTCTGCCTTCACGTGGCAAACCGGCGTACTGGTTGCCGAAGTAGTGGACATCGTGGAGAACAAAGGCATCCATACCGCCATCTTAAACGTGAGCTTCACCTGCCACATGCCCGACTGCCTGGAAATGCCATATCAGCCGGCTGTACGTGGTGCCCAAAGCAATGCGGAAGGCCCTTATTGTTACCGGCTGGGTGGAAATTCCTGCCTGAGCGGAGACTATATGGGGACATGGAGCTTCGACCATCCGCTACAAGTGGGAGAACGAATCGTTTTTGAAGACATGATTCATTATACCACGGTCAAAACCAACATGTTCAATGGCATCCACCACCCTGCTATCGCCCTGTGGAGCTGCGACGGGCGTGCGGTCGTATTCAAGCAATTCTGTTACGAAGATTATCGCGGGAGAATGAGCTGATGATAGTCCTGATGCGTAATCTCACCTGTTTTGATTGAAAAAAGTTCCAAGAAAGTTTGCTGGTTTACGGAAAATATCTACCTTTGCATCCGCAAACGCGGAAATAGCTCAGTTGGTAGAGCACAACCTTGCCAAGGTTGGGGTCGCGAGTTCGAGTCTCGTTTTCCGCTCATGCAAAAAAGCGTTCTTTAGGCCCAGGTGGCGGAATTGGTAGACGCGCACGTTTCAGGTGCGTGTGCCGCAAGGCGTGCAGGTTCGAGTCCTGTTCTGGGCACAAAGAGCAAACAATGGTTCTTTGAAATCAGCACACGAAAGTGTGTGTGCGGGAGAGATGGCGGAATTGGTAGACGCGCTACTTTGAGGGGGTAGTGACATTTTGTCGTGGGAGTTCGAGTCTCCTTCTCTTCACCTGAGAATGCGGAAATAGCTCAGTTGGTAGAGCACAACCTTGCCAAGGTTGGGGTCGC
>CAYPUJ010000057.1:0-13711 GCA_964413805.1 uncultured Bacteroides sp.
CAGAAAACGTCTCCCTGTTAGTGAAGCGGCAATCCCTGTTGTACTACTTCCTGCAGTTTGCATCTTACGGTATTTCCCTATTAACAATAAAATGCCCTGATAATAAGAATGATTGAACGTATTGATATCATCCGAATTTTTATTGTGCTCGGTTTCCACTATCATTCCCTTATCTTCTATTTGCTTCCTATATTTTTCAAGGCCATATAAGCCTGGTCTTATTTTTAAATCCCCTTGGTTACTTGCATTATACGACGAATGCTTGCAAATGGTGTCTTAGTTCTCCATTTACAATCCTTAATTTTAAAAACTTCCTTATTTAATTCACCCAAAGTAGCGATTCCGCCCAATCTTTCCAAAGTTTCTATTACTGCTTCATGCTGTTTCATAAATTATTTTCTGCATTACAAATGAGCGGGTGTTTGTAACATCCGCATGGTACATTAAACTTACCAACCTTGTTCACCCGGTACAATCCGTTGAAACAAGTGCGGTTAAGAAAGAAGAAAAGTGTGGTGTTTACTATCGGATCGGCAGGTTTGGCATTAAAACGGTCACGCATACGAAGGTAATATGCTTTCTTTTCCTCTTCATTTTTCACTGAATAGTAATCTTCTTGTATGGAGGCAAGGGACCGGATAAGTTCATCAGGCCGATCGCGAACTGTTTTATAACAGGTAGTCAAATCCGGATTTATATCATTGATAACAGCATGATGGATGTTTTCATGAGTTTGAAGCATATGGAACAGCATGGCTCCACCACCTACAAACGGTTCTATGTAGGTAGTATCTTCCTTTCTGTCAAAGTTAGCCGGGAGCAGGGTTTCAAGTTGTTCGATGAGTTGGCTTTTTCCATCAACCCACTTGATAAATGGTTTCGCTCTAAACATCGTATATAATCAAAATGAAGAATAGAATACAAAAGTACAAAAATACCAATCAATCTTCACTTAAAACTTGGAGAAAATCGAAGAAGACGTTATTTTTGCACAAAAAGAGTTATTTGACAGAAACACAATGCACATCACAGAATTTGCGCCGTTTCCAAGTCATAGCCTCACTCTTTGAGGAAAGTCCATAAGTAGCTTATTTCTAATTTATTCCTATATCGAATTTTATGGAAAAGATTGCAAAACGACTCACCGACCTGGTGGGCAACACTCCCATGCTGGAACTGGGCAACTATGCCGCACACAAAGGACTGAAAGCCCGTCTGGCGGCCAAACTGGAATACTTCAACCCCGCCGGTAGCGTGAAGGATCGCGTGGCTCTGGCATTGGTGGAGGATGCCGAAGCAAGGGGAGTACTGAAACCGGGGGGCACCCTGATTGAGCCTACCAGCGGAAACACCGGCGTGGGACTTGCCTTCGTAGCTGCCGCCAAGGGCTACAGACTGATGCTGACCATGCCCGAAACCATGAGTGTGGAACGTCGCGCCCTCCTGAAAGCACTGGGCGCGGAACTGGTGCTGACACCGGGCGGGGAGGGCATGAAAGGAGCCATCGCGCGGGCAGAAGCCTTGCAGGCATCCATTCCCGGCTCGGTCATCCTGCAACAGTTTGACAATCCTGCCAACCCTGCCGTGCACAAGCGCACCACGGGCGAAGAAATCTGGCGTGACACCGACGGGCAGGTGGACATCTTCGTGGCTTGCGTGGGGACGGGTGGAACCGTCAGCGGAGTGGGAGAAGCACTGAAGCGTCACAACGCTGCCGTGGAGGTGGTGGCGGTGGAACCGGCCGAATCGCCCGTCCTCTCCGGAGGTGTGCCCGGCCCGCACAAAATCCAGGGCATCGGTGCAGGGTTCGTGCCACGCAACTACCATTCCGACGTGGTGGACCGGGTGATGCAAGTGACAGGCGACGATGCCATCCGCACCGCACGCGAACTGGCACGCCGCGAGGGCCTGCTGACAGGCATCTCATCGGGAGCCGCCGTCTGTGCCGCCACAAGGCTGGCCGCCCTGCCCGAAAACGAAGGCAAACTGATTGTCGTCTTGCTGCCCGACACGGGCGAACGCTACCTGTCCACACAACTCTATGCTTTCGACGAGTATCCGCTGGACGAACCGTCCCGGCCGGAGGGCGACTGACGCCTCCGCGCAGATTCAGGTGGCCTTCCTTTCCTTGACGTCGCCGCTGGCCTCCACCACGTTCACCACGTAGTCGCCCAGCTTCTCGCATTCGGCTATGAAGTCCATGTAGTACACACCCATCTGGTAGTCGTACTCCTTGTTGTTGACGTCCACGATGTTTTGGTTCTTCAGTTGTGTGCGGTAGTTGTTTATCTCGTTCTCGATGTTGAAGGATTTGTTGGCCATGTCATTGCGGTGCTCCATCTGCCCAATCACGGCAATCATTTGCGCCAGGGCTTCATCGGTCAGTTCCATCATGGTATGGATGTGTTCATATTGCCCTTGGGTAAAGTCCTGGTTGGTCTGCCGCTTGCGGTTGAGGGTGCGGGCCAGGTTGTAGCAACTGTCGCCGATGCTTTCAATTTCGGTCACTTCGCGCAACATGCCCCGTATCTTCAGCTTGCTTTCCGAACTGAGGCGGCCGTCGGACACCTGGTTGAGGTAATTGGCAATTTCCAGTTCCATGTTGTCGCTGATGTTTTCGTACTTCTCGATGCGGCTGAAGAGTTTGGTGAAGTCATCGCTCTTCTCCGTATGCAGCAAGTCGCGCACCAGAGAGAACATACGGCGGGTACGTTCGGCGAACAGGTGGATTTCTTTGCTGGCCTGCAGGATGGACAACTCAGCCGTAGACAACATTCCACCGCTGATGTAGCGCAGGCGGAACTCTTCTTCCTGTTCCTTCTGGGGGATGATGAAGCAGACCGTGCGTTCTATCAGCTTCACGAGCCAAATCAGTATCAGCACATTGCATACATTGAACGCCGTGTGGAAAGCCGACAGCTTGAAAGGTACTGCCACCGACATGGTCTGGATGCCCATCACATTCTCGACAAACCACGAAACAGCCCCCGTGAAGAACGGGAACACGCACAACACCCATATCACTCCGAACACGTTGAACACCAGGTGAGCCAAAGCCGCACGCCGCGCCTGTGTGTTGCCGGTCAGGGCGGCCAGGTTAGCCGTGACGGTCGTGCCGATGTTCTCGCCCAGCACCAGTGCCGCACCCAACTCGAAGCTGATCCAGCCGTTGGCACACATGATGAGCGTAATGGCCATCGTGGCCGCAGAAGCCTGTACAATCATGGTGAGCACCGTGCCTATCAGCACAAACAGCAGTACCGAAGCGGCACCCATGTTGACATAGTTCTGCACGAAAGCCAGCATATCGGGGTTTTTCTCCAGGTCGGGAGCGTTGGCCTGTAGCATGGAAAGACCCATAAACAAGAAAGAGAAACCAAAGATGAATTCCCCCACCGACTTGCGCTGGCTGCGCTGCGAGAACATCAGCGGAACGCCAAAGGCCAGCAGCGGGAGCGCAAAGGCCGAAATGTCCACCTGGAAACCGAGGGCCGAAATAATCCATGCCGTCACCGTTGTTCCGATGTTGGCTCCCATAATGACACCGATGGACTGAGCCAACGTCAGCAAGCCTGCATTGACGAAGCTGACAACCATGACCGTCGTGGCCGACGAGGATTGCACCAATGCCGTAATAAGCATACCTGTCAGCACACCGGTCACCCGGTTTGTGGTCATTGCGGTGAGAATCTTACGCAAGCGGTCGCCTGCAAACTTCTGAAGACTTTCGCTCATGATCTTCATGCCATAGAGGAACAGCGCCAAAGAACCGAGCAGCTTTAAAAAATCATAAAAGGAATATTCCATCTTTAATTATTCAAAAGGTTTCAACGCCCCGGCTACATTTCGGATTATCTTAGCACATAAATCACTCCAAAAAGAGAAGGCCGTATGAAACACATGTTACAAATATGCTGCAAAAATAATAATATTATTAAAAGTTTCCCCGTCGGAAGCACTCTTTTAGAGATTTATTCGGGATTGGAGCTTGATTTTCCCTATCAGGTGGTGAGTGCGCGGGTCAATAACCGGTCGGAAGGACTGAACTTCCGCGTTTATAACAACAAGGATGTGGAGTTCCTCGACGTGCGCGACCCTTCGGGAATGCGGACTTACGTCCGTTCACTGTGTTTCATCCTCTACAAGGCGGTGAGCGAGCTCTTTCCGGAGGGAAAACTCTACGTGGAACACCCCGTGTCGAAAGGTTATTTCTGCCACGTGCGCATCGGTCGCCCGCTGACGCAGGACGATGTGACGGTTCTGAAACAGCGGATGCAGGAAATCATCGACGAGGACATTCCCTTCCACCGTGTCGAATGCCACACCGAAGAGGCATTGCGCGTATTCAACGAACGGGGCATGAAAGACAAGGTAAAACTGCTTGAGAGCGCCGGTACGCTCTATGCCTACTACTACACACTGGGCGATACAGTGGACTATTATTACGGGAACCTGCTGCCCCGTACAGGTTTCGTCCGTCTTTTCGACCTGGTACAGTATTACGACGGACTGCTGCTGCGCATCCCCAGCAGGAAGAATCCGAATGAACTGGAAGGCATCGTGAAGCAAGAGAAGATGCTCGACATCTTCAAGGAACACATGCGTTGGAACCACATCATGGGGCTGAGCAACGTGGGCGACTTCAACATGGCTTGCCGCAACGGACACGCCACCGACCTCATCAACGTGGCCGAAGCCCTGCAAGAAAAAAAGATCGTAAAGATAGCCGATGAGATACTCAGCCGGGCAAAACAGTGCGAACGCGGTATGCTGGTACTCATATCCGGGCCTTCTTCGTCCGGGAAAACCACTTTCAGCAAACGCCTTTCCATCCAGCTGATGACGGACGGACTGCGCCCTTATCCCATCTCGCTGGACAACTATTTCGTGAACCGGGAGGATACGCCCCTCGACGAAAACGGAGCCTATGACTACGAGTCGCTCTACGCCCTCGACCTCGACCTCTTCAACCGGCAGCTGGAGGCTCTCCTGCAAGGCGAGGAGGTGGAATTGCCCCGCTTCAACTTCACTTCGGGCAAAAAGGAATATCGGGGCGACAAACTCCGCCTGAACGAGCGAAGCATCCTCATCCTCGAAGGCATCCATGCCCTGAATCCCGAATTGACACCGCACATCCCGGACAAGGCCAAATACAAAATATACGTCTCGGCTCTTACCACCATCTCGCTCGACGACCACAACTGGATTCCGACTACCGACAACCGCCTGTTGCGACGCATCATCCGCGACTACAACTACCGGGGGTACTCGGCACGGGAAACCATTTCCCGGTGGCCCAGCGTCCGTGCGGGCGAAGACAAGTGGATTTTCCCTTATCAGGAGAATGCCGACGTGATGTTCAACTCAGCCTTGCTGTTCGAACTGGCCGTGCTGCGCTGCCACGTGGAACCCATTCTGAACAGCGTGCCGCGCAACTGCCCCGAATATGCCGAAGCCTACCGTCTGCTGCGGTTCATCAACTACTTCACCCCCGTGCAGGACAAGGATATTCCCCCCACCTCGCTGTTGCGGGAGTTCCTGGGAGGAAGCAGCTTTAAATATTAAGGCAACGGCGGAAGGCGCATTTATTTCTCCATATACTTCTTACGCTCTTCGGGCGGGAACTTTTCGATGGCATAGCGAAGCATTGTGCGCGGCATCGTCTTGCAGGTGGTCTCCAGGAAGGCTTCGAGGAATTGCTTGTCGCGTTTGCCCACCTCGCGCAGCATCCAACCCAAGGCTTTCTGCATGAGGTCGTGCATCTGTGCCGTTTTGCGCTTCTGTCCGGGTCGCTGTTCCGGTCTCTGCCGGTTTAGGAAGAAGGTTGCCAGAAACATGATGCCGGCGAAGTCTCCCCTGCGGATAAAAGCATGGGTAGCGACCACGGCAATGCGTTGCCTCCACAGCGAAGGACTGTCGGCCAACTCCAGGAAAGTATTCCGGATGTACAGGCCGGTGTCCGGGTCAGGCGGAAGAGTCGCCAGGTATTCACCTACGATGTAGGAAGCGCTCAGGTCTACCAAATCCCAGTTATTAATATGTTCAGTATGTGCCAGGTAGAAATCGAACACCTCTTTCCGCATTTCGGGCACAGCTTTCTTGAACCGCTCCACCAACATCAGCAGGGCACAGAGACGGCATTCGTGCCAAGGGCTTTGCAACAGACAGGCCGCTACGTCCAGCGGCTCTTCCCGATGGCGTTTGGCCACACGGCGCACGTCGGGCACAACGATGCCCAGAAACTGGTCGCCTTCGCCGTACTCGCCCTTCCCGGTTTTGAAGAAACGTGGCAGGAAATCGCGTTTGACAGGATTGACATACGCCTCCAGTTCACGCTCAATAAGTGAGACGCGCGATGCAGCTTCGGCAGAAGACAGACCGGCATCGAAAGGATTCATGGGCTTCATATTTTATATCCGGGAATCCGGTCAAAGGTTAATCAGTTCCAGAATACGGTCTGTGGCACCGGCACGGCTTGTCACGTAGGCAGCGGCTTGCTCACCCGTTTCCTGCAAGAACTTCCTGTCAGTCAGGAAGCGGTCGAGCAAGGCTTTCAGCCCCTCGTAATCCTTGATGGAATAGCCTCCCCCGGCTGCAATCAGTTCCACAGCTTCCTGGAACTTCTGGTATTTCGGCCCGAAAAGGACAGGGATGCCATAGATGGCAGGCACGGATTTTCTCCATCAGCGGGCGGCCTTGTTCGAACTCGCCCAACGAAGCCGCATGAAACCAGATGTAACGCACGCCTTCCTTCAGTTGTTGCCGCAGGAGTTCATACACCACCCAATGCCCTTCCATCATCTTCCGGGCCTTGCGGTTGAAAGGGGCAACCAGATGCACCAGCAGATCGTATAAAAAGATTGCCAGGTCGTAAAACATGTCCTTTCTGTGTCTTTTTACGAAAGCGATTCCACGGCACGACGGATGCGGCGCAACGTCTCTTCCTTGCCCAACAGTTCGGTTATGTCAAACATGTGGGGACCTTTGCACGCACCCACCACGGCCAGCCGGAAAGCGTTCATCACGTTGCCCATGTGGTAGCCCTTTCCGGTAATCCAGCCTATTACTATGTCCTCGGCGTTCTTGGAGGAAAAGTCTTCGATGCCTTCGATGAGAGTCTGCAACTCGTCCATGATGCGGGGGGTGTCGGCCGTCCAGCGTTTCTTTACGTCCTTTTCGGCATAGGCCGTGGGAGGCACGAAGAAGAAAGCGGCCTGGTCCCACAGTTCCTTTGCAAAATTGACGCGGCCTTTCACCAGACCGACCACACGGGTCAGGTAGGCATCGGCATAGCGGTCGGGATCAACTCCGTGTTCACGCAAGACAGGCTTGAAGAGTCCGGCCACTTCTTCGTCGGACTTCTTCAGGATATATTCGTGGTTGAACCAGGTACCTTTCTTATAATCGAACTTGGCACCCGACTTGCTGCAATGGGCCAAATCGAACAGACGCACCAGGTCGTCCATCGACATCAGTTCCTGGTCGTTGCCGGGATTCCAACCCAACAGGGCAAGGAAGTTGATGACGGCTTCGGGCAAGTAGCCCGCTTCGCGATAGCCGGAGGAGACCTCGCCCGTCTTGGGGTCGTGCCATTCCAGGGGAAAGACGGGGAAGCCCAGGCGGTCGCCGTCGCGCTTGCTCAGCTTGCCGTTGCCTTCGGGCTTGAGGAGCAGGGGGAGATGGGCAAAGGCGGGCATCGTGTCTTCCCAGCCGAAAGCACGGTAGAGCAATACATGCAGGGGAGCCGAGGGCAACCATTCCTCACCACGGATGACGTGTGACACTTCCATCAGGTGGTCGTCCACAATGTTGGCCAGGTGGTAGGTGGGCAGGCCGTCGGCCGACTTGTAAAGCACTTTGTCGTCGAGTATGGAAGAGTTGATGACCACTTCGCCACGAATCAGGTCGTGCACGTGTACGTCCTCGCCGGGTTCCACCTTGAAGCGCACCACGTACTGCGTGCCGTCGGCAATCAGTGCCTCCACCTCGGCGGGAGGGAGCGTCAGTGAGTTGCGCATCTGCATACGGGTGGAAGCATCGTACTGGAAATTGGGCATCTCCGCGCGCCTGGCTTCCAACTCGGCAGGGGTGTCAAACGCGATGTAGGCTTTCCCGGCATCCAGCAACAGCTGCACGTGCCGCTTGTAGATGTCGCGCCGCTCCGACTGACGGTAAGGACCATAGTTGCCGCCAAAGCTGACACCCTCGTCGAAGTGTATGCCCAGCCACTTGAACGATTCCAGAATGTACTCTTCCGCTCCGGGGACGAAGCGGCTGGAGTCGGTGTCTTCAATCCGGAAGATGAGGTCACCCCCGTGCTGGCGGGCAAAGAGGTAATTATATAATGCAGTGCGCACACCACCGATGTGCAGTGCGCCCGTAGGACTCGGCGCAAAACGCACCCTGACTCTTCTTTCTGTCATAATGTACCTTACTTATCTATAAATTAGGCGACAAAATTAAACCTTTTTCCCCATACTATTGTTTTTTTTTCGTACTTTTCGGCAAAAATCAATGGATTATGAACTCTTTTAAAGGAAAGAAACGCATCTTTTATAAAGATTTGCTATACAAAGCACTGATTTTCGTCGGTACGGTGGGGATTATCGTTTACTTTCTCCCCCGTGACGGCAAGTTCAACTATCAGTTTGACATTGACAAGCCGTGGAAGTACGGGCAGCTGATGGCCACGTTCGATTTCCCCATCTACAAGAGCGATTCCGTGGTGAAGCACGAACAGGACAGCATCCTGTCCACTTTCCAGCCATACTACCAACTGGACAGGAGCGTGGGCGAGAACGCCCTTGCCAAACTCAGGGGAGACTACCAGTCGCGTTTGCGCAACATCCTGCCTTCGGCCGACTACCTGCGTTACCTCGAAAAGAAACTGAAAGAAATCTATCAGACAGGGATTCTCACCACCGAAACCCTGAACCTGTTGTACAGGGACAGCACCGCCACCATCATGGTAGTGGACGACAAGATGGCCAACCAGCAGGCCGTGAATGCCCTCTACTCGGTGAAGGACGCATACGCCTACCTGATGCGTGCCGACACGGCCCACTACCAACCCGCCCTGCTCCGGCAATGTTCCCTGAACGACTACCTCTTCCCCAACCTGACGTATGACCGGGAACGCACCGGGAATGCCCAGAAGGAGGTACTCGACAACTATTCCTGGGCCTATGGCATCGTGCTGAGCGGACAGAAAATCATCGACCGGGGGGAAATCGTCAACCGACATACCTACAACATCCTCGAAAGCCTGCGCAAAGAGTCCATCAAGCGGAGCGAATCCATCGGACAGAAACACCTGATGCTGGGAGGGCAAATCCTGTTTGTCAGCATCTTCGTGCTTTTCTTCATGCTCTACCTTGACCTTTTCCGCAAGGACTACTACCGGCACAAAGGCAGCCTCTCACTCCTGTTCCTGCTCATCGTCATCTACAGCGTGATTACCGCATGGATGGTGGACAACAACTTCTTCAACGTCTACATCCTGCCCTATGCCATGCTGCCCATCATCATCCGGGTGTTCCTCGATTCACGCACGGCTTTTCTGACGCATGTGGCCACGATTCTCATCTGTTCCATCTGCCTGCGCTATCCGCACGAGTTCATCCTGCTCCAGTTGTCGGCAGGCATGGTGGCCATCTACAGCCTGCGCGAGCTTTCGCAACGCTCGCAGCTGTTCACGGCCGCTTCGCTGGTCATCCTCACGTATGCCGCCGTCTACTTTGCGTTCGAGCTGATTACGGAGAACAACCTTTCGATGCTGAACGGAAGCATGTACACCTATTTCATCATCAACGGCATCCTGCTGCTGTTCACCTATCCGCTGCTCTTCCTGCTGGAGAAGACATTCGGCTTCACGTCCAATGTGACCCTGGTGGAACTGTCCAACACCAACACCAGCCTCATGCGCCGCATGTCCGAAACCGCCCCCGGTACTTTCCAGCATTCCATGCAGGTGGCCAACCTGGCTGCCGCAGCCGCCAACCGCATCGACGCAAAGAGCCAACTGGTGCGTACCGGTGCCCTGTATCACGACATCGGCAAGCTGGAGAACCCCGTATTCTTCACCGAGAACCAGCCCGGCGGTGTCAACCCGCATAAGAACCTCAGCTACGAACAGAGTGCACAGGTTGTCATCGGACACGTGACAGACGGGCTGAAGCTGGCCGACAAATACAACCTGCCCAAGGTTATCAAGGACTTCATCACCACCCACCACGGCCGTGGCAAGACAAAGTACTTCTACATCTCCTGGAAGAACGAGCATCCCGGCGAAGAGCCCGACGAAAGCCTGTTCACCTATCCCGGCCCCAACCCCTTCACCAAGGAACAGGCCATCCTGATGATGGCCGATGCCGTGGAGGCAGCCTCGCGCAGCCTGTCCGAATATACCGAAGAAAGCATCGGCAACCTGGTGGAGAAAATCATCGACTCGCAAGTGGCCGACGGCTATTTCAGAGAATGTCCCATCACCTTCAAGGACATTGCCACCGTGAAGTCTGTTTTCAAGGAAAAGCTGAAGACCATGTACCACACACGCATCAGCTATCCGGAACTGAAGAAGTGAATGCCCGAGGTTACCGGACCTCCGGGTATCTGTCCAACAGCCCCGCACAGGCATCTTCCAGCAGGTCGAGCACATGCTCAAAACCCTCGGCACCGCCGTAATAGGGGTCGGGCACGTGGTCGGCATGAGTGAAGCGGGTGCAGAACTCGGTCATGCGGTGAATCTTCGTCATTTCTGCGGGCGAGGGGGCACGGTCGCGCAGGTCATCGATGTTGCGGTCGTCCATGCCGATGATAAGATCGAAGCGGTAAAAGTCGTCGGTGCGCACGGGACGCGAGCGATGGGTCAGGTTGTAACCCCGCCGCGAGGCATGGGCCCGCATCCGCGCGTCGGGCAGTTCTCCCTGGTGGTAAGACAGGATGCCTGCCGAGTCTATGAGAAATTCGTCCGTGCGACCGGCTTTTTCCACCAGGTGCCTCATGATGCCTTCAGCGGAAGGGGAACGGCAGATGTTGCCGAGGCAGACAAAGAGTATCTTGTGTTTTCTGTTACTGTTCTGTGGGTTGTGCTTATCCATCAATCGTCGGTTTACATTGGGTTTACAATCAGTTCGAGGTTCACTCACACGGCTCAGGCGGTGTGCCGTAACCCGCGCAATCTGCTGCGTTGCCTACGCCTCACGCATTCTTACATACCTTGGGGGCTGTGCCACAAAACTTGCGTTCTGACACAGCCCCCACCTTTATTTGTTTTTCCCTTTCATCCGGCAAATCAGAACTCCGCATTGTGCGGCGTGCGGGGGAAAGGAATCACGTCGCGGATGTTGGCCATGCCGGTCACAAACAGCAACAGACGTTCGAATCCCAGTCCGAAACCGGAGTGCGGGCAGGTGCCGAACTTGCGCGTGTCGAGGTACCACCACATGTCCTTCATCGGGATGTGCAGTTCTTCGATGCGGGTCAGCAGTTTGTTGTAGTCCGCTTCACGCTCCGAGCCTCCGATGATTTCGCCAATCTTCGGGAACAGCACGTCCATCGCACGCACCGTCTTGCCGTCGTCGTTCTGCTTCATGTAGAAAGCCTTTATTTCCTTCGGATAGTCGGTCAGGATGACAGGCCGCCCGAAGTGTTCTTCCACCAGGTAGCGTTCGTGTTCGGAAGCCAGGTCCATGCCCCAGTAGACGGGGAACTCAAATTTGCGTCCGTTTGCCACGGCCTCTTCCAGTATCCTGATGCCGTCCGTGTAAGCCAGGCGGACGAACTTCTCTTTCAGCACACCCTGCAGGCGTTCCACCAGTCCCTTGTCGAACATATCGTTCAGGAACTTCACATCGTCTGCACAGTGGTCCAACGCCCATTGCACACAGTACTTGATGAATTCCTCCGCCAGGTCCATGTTGTCGTTGATGTCGTTGAAGGCCACTTCCGGCTCAATCATCCAGAACTCAGCCAGGTGGCGGGGCGTGTTGGAGTTTTCCGCACGGAACGTGGGGCCGAACGTGTAGATGGCCCCCAGGGCGGTGGCAGCCAGTTCACCTTCCAACTGTCCGGAAACGGTCAGGCTGGCCTGCTTGCCGAAGAAATCGTCGTCGTAGCGGATGGAGCCGTTCTCGTCCTTCTTCAGGTCGTAGAGGTTCATGGTCGTCACCTGGAACATCTGTCCCGCTCCCTCGCAGTCGGATGCCGTGATGATGGGGGTGTGGAAATAGAAGAAGCCCCGTTCGTGGAAAAACTTATGGATGGCAATGGCCATGTTGTGCCGCAGGCGGAACACCGCCCCGAAGGTATTGGTGCGCGGGCGCAGGTGGGCTATCTCGCGCAGGAACTCCATCGAGTGGCCCTTCTTCTGCAAGGGATAGGAATTGTCGCACACGCCCAGCACTTCGATTTCGCGTGCCTGTATCTCGACCTTCTGTCCGGAGCCGACCGATTCGGCCAGCACGCCGTTCACGCTCAGACAGGCTCCCGTGGTGATGTCCTTCAGCAGGGCTGCGTCGAAGTCGGCCAGGTCCACCACGATTTGCACATTATTTATTGTAGAACCATCGTTCAGCGCGATGAAATTCACTTGTTTGCTTCCCCTGCGGGTACGCACCCAGCCTTTCACATTGACCGTGGCGCCGAAGTCTTCCCGCTTCAACAGGTCAGCCACTTTTGTTCTACTGATTTTCTCCATAGATTCCGTTTATTCCTTATATATATTATTCAAAAGCACCCATGAGCAGCAGGTTCACTTCCTTCTCGGTGAGAAAGCGCCATTCGCCCCGGCGCAGTCCTTTTTTGGTCAGTCCGGCAAAGAACACCCGGTCCAGTCTCACCACCCGGTAGCCCAGCGACTCGAAGATGCGGCGCACGATGCGGTTGCGCCCGGAGTGGATTTCGATGCCCACCTCGTTCTTCTTTTCCTCGTTCGGGTAGCTGATGGCATCGGCGTGGATTTCTCCGTCGTCAAGCTGGATGCCGGCGGCAATCTGCTCCATGTCGGCCTTCGTCAGGTTCTTGTCCAGACGCACGTGGTAGATTTTCTTCTTCAGGTATTTCGGGTGCGTCAGTTTCGAGGCCAGGTCGCCGTCGTTCGTCAGCAGCAGCACGCCCGTGGTGTTGCGGTCCAGGCGTCCCACGGGATAGATGCGTTCGGAGCACGCCCCCTTCACGAGGTCGAGCACGGTGCGCCGTTCCTGCGGGTCGTCGGAGGTGGTCACGGTGTCCTTGGGTTTGTTGAGGAGGATGTAGATCTTGCGCTCGATGCTCACCGGCTTTTCGTGGAACTTCACTTCGTCGCTCCGCTTGATTTTCGTGCCCAGTTCGGTCACCACAGTGCCGTTCACCGACACCATGCCTGCCGTGATGAACTCGTCGGCCTCGCGGCGCGAACAGATGCCCGCATTGGCCAGAAACTTGTTCAGACGGATGGGTTCGTTGGGATCGACAAAACGTTCCTTGTATTCTATCTGCTTCTTTTTGCTATACTTTGCGTGCGGGTTGTAGTCGCCCGTGCGGCGGTTGCCGTTGTTGGGACGGTTGCCGTAGCCCGGTTTGCCGCCTCCGGCGTTGTAGGGGTTGAAGCGCGGACGCTGCTGCTGTTGCTGCGGGCGGTTGCCCCCGGCGTTGTAGGGACGCTGCGGACGCTCGCCGCGTTCGCCACCCTCGGCATTCGGGTTGAAACGCGGACGGTAGGGACGGTCGTTGC
>CAYPUJ010000057.1:13811-15539 GCA_964413805.1 uncultured Bacteroides sp.
GCGTTCGCCACCCTCGGCGTTCGGGTTGAAACGCGGGCGGTAGGGACGGTCGCTGCTGTAAGCACGTTGCGGACGGTCGCCATTGCCTGTGGTGAAACGCGGACGATGAGGACGGTCGGAGTGTTCTCCGTTTTCACGTTTGTATGACGGACGGCCAACGTTGTACGTCCCGTCAAACTGGTTACCATCACGGCCGGCGTCTGTTCCCTCCTTTTCAGAGGAAGCATCACGCCAAGTTTCGTTTTCTGTATTCATTGTTTTTATTCGAATAAAATTAGACTTTGGCCTCACGGCCATGTTTGTTGTTATATTGACTAAGTTATTGCTTCAGAACAGATGCGGTTTCTGTTGTTTTCCCTGCTCCCTCTTGCTTCCGGCCGTCAGATGCCCGTATAGGTGTGGGGCGTGATGGCACGCAGTTCGTCCTTGACGGCCTCGCTCACGTCCAGCCCGTCGATGAAGTTGCGGATGGAATCTTCGGTAATGGCCTGGTTGGTGCGCGTCAGGGCCTTCAGTGCCTCGTAGGGATGCGGATAAGCCTCGCGCCGCAGGATGGTCTGTATGGCTTCCGCCACCACGCTCCAGCAGTTGTCCAGGTCCCGGCAGATGGCCGCTTCGTTCAACAGGAGCTTGCCCAGCCCCTTGAGCGAACTCTGGATGGCGATGACGATGTGTCCCAAGGGCACACCGACGTTGCGCAGCACCGTGGAGTCGGTCAGGTCGCGCTGCAGGCGCGACACCGGGAGCTTCGCGGACAAGTGTCCGAGGATGGCATTGGCCACGCCCAGGTTGCCTTCGGCGTTCTCGAAGTCGATGGGGTTCACCTTGTGGGGCATTGCGCTGGAGCCTACCTCGCCCGCCTTGATTTTCTGCTTGAAGTAATCCAGGGAGATGTATTGCCAGAAGTCGCGGTTCATGTCAATCATGACGGTATTGATGCGCTTCAGGGCATCGAAGATGGCCGCAAGGTTGTCGTAGTTGGAAATCTGCGTGGTGTATTCTTCCCGCTCCAGTCCCAGCTTGTCGGCCACGAAACGGTCGCCGAAGGCCTTCCAGTCGCAGGCGGGGTAGGCCACGCGGTGGGCGTTGTAGTTGCCCGTGGCTCCGCCGAACTTGGCCGTCACGGGACAGGCTTTCAGCAGGGCCAGCTGGCGTTCCAGGCGGTAGGCGAACACCCGGATTTCCTTGCCCAGGCGCGTGGGCGAAGCGGGCTGTCCGTGGGTCCTGGCCAGCATGGGGATGTCCGCCCAGTCCGTGGCATATCCGCGCAGCCGGGCGATGAGTTCTTCCAGCAGCGGACAGTACACCTCCGACAGGGCTTCCTTCACGGCGAGGGGCACCGAAGTGTTGTTGATGTCCTGCGAAGTCAGTCCGAAGTGGATGAACTCCTTGTAAGGCTCCATGCCGCCCATTTTGTCGAAAGCTTCCTTGAGGAAATATTCCACGGCCTTCACGTCGTGGTTGGTGACGCTCTCGATGTCTTTCACACGCTGTGCGTCGGCTTCCGAGAAGTTCCGGTAAAGGTCGCGCAAGGTGTCGAACACGTTTTTGTCCACCCCCGCGAGCTGGGGCAAAGGCAGTTCGCACAAAGCAATGAAGTACTCCACTTCCACCCGTACCCGGTATCGTATCAGCGCAAACTCCGAGAAATAACCGGCCAATGCCGCCGTCTTTCCCCTGTACCGCCCGTCGATGGGGGAGATTGCAGTAAGCATATCCAAATCCATA
>CAYPUJ010000058.1:0-15480 GCA_964413805.1 uncultured Bacteroides sp.
TCTCCACCATTTCGTCCACTTCGGCCACTATCTGTTTCATTTGCAGTTCCATCAATACCGTCATTTGTCCCAGTTCCTTCCTCAGTTCGTTCTCCTGCCTGAGAACTTCCCGTGCTTCCTTGTCTCCCCTGTTGACCTGCTGCATCACGGCCACCCAGTACATCGCTTCTCCGTTGTCCATCGTATTCAAATTTTCCATTCAACAATAATTCATCCCCACGCGCATTTACAGCCTCGTTGACTGCATCCACAAGCGTGCGCGGCGTGTTGTCAGGCTCCTCAAAGAGTGTCGCCTCCTGCGTGCCCTGCACAAGGTCGTAGATGCTCCTGAACGTGTTCTGTATGAACGCCTGCGACTGTCCCCTGTACATCGTGGCCAGCAACACCGCAAAGTTACTGTACCTTTCCGAAGGAAGGTAACTCCCGCCCGTCACGTCATCAAGCGCGTATTGCCTTTTCCATGCCGCCGCCATGCGTGCCTCCCTGTAGTTCTTCGCATTGGCAAATTCAGGCAATTGCGACAGGGCATGGTACGCGCTTACCGAGGCCTGCAGTTCCGCGTTCATGCGCTCGGTGTTCGGGCTGTCATAGTCGCGGTAGGCCGTGGCCAGTATCGCCCTCTGCGCCTTGGCGGGCAACGTATTGAACATCTCCTCCAGGTGGGTGTTCCCGTTCTGGAAGATGCTCCGGTACATGATGCCCTTCAGGTCGTTTTTGGCTTCGTCCGTGAGGTTGCCCCTGCTGTCAAACGCACTCCTGTATTGCGTCGGCGTGATATATCCTTTCTGCTGCATCCACTGGAGCACCCCGGCACCGTTCCTGTCCACCAGCCCGGCAAACGTGGATTCCTCGTCGGGAGACGCGAGCAGGCGGGCGGCAAAGCTTTTCAGGTCGCCGCCCATCCTCTAAACGGCGTTCTTCGGCCTGATGCGTTCCGTGCCGCCGCTTTCCGTGTCGCTTGCCACGAACTGCCCCAACGCGACCGCTTCCCCGTCGGGTACGTCAAGCATGTTCACCAGCACAGGCTGTCGCATGGCTTCCACGTCTTCCGGGGTAAGACCGAAGTCTGCGGCGTGCTCCACCAGGTATTGCCTGTACTTTTCCGCCTCTTCCGGGTGTCCCGCCCACATTTCGCGCAAGGCCGCGCTGCGGTTGTTGCCCTGTATCACCTCGCCGCGCATGTTTACGGTCGGTGCGCCGGTATAGGCCGTTACCGACGATGTTATTTCTTCCGGCCTTATGCCGGCGGCTATCTTCCGTGCAGACATCACGCTGGCCCCGTCGTTCCGTTCCTTGGGCTGTGCCTCGTCGAGGAAGTGGTAGGGGTTGCGTCGCCCGTCCAGGTGGCTCGGCTGCAGCTGGCCGGCTTCCATCAACGCCACGTGCCCGGTGGGGATGTTCCTGTCGTCGAACTTCACCCGCACCTCCTTGCCCTGCCTTGCGGGCACCGGCTGCTGCCGGTCGACCTTTTCACCGTTCACCCTGCGGTAGCCCCGTGCCCGTGCATCCTGCGGCGTGTCCTCGATGATGTCGGGCACGCCGTTCAGGGCTTCCCTGCGCATACGTTCGGCCTCTTCACGCCCGGCACGTTCCTTTTCTTCCTGTTCTTTCCGCATGCGTTCGGCTTCCGCTGCAGCCTTCGCCTGCACGGCCATTGCTGCCTGCCGCCTGCGTTCGGCTGTCTGCGCAATCTTCTGCCATGCCGCAAGGGTGGCTTTCGCCTGTTCAACGGCATTTTTCCGCTCGCGCTCGGCTGCAATCTTTTCGGCAATGGTCGTTCCGCCTTTGGGTTTGGCCTTCTCCGCCTTTTTCAACTCCGCCTCCTTGTCGGCCACCATGCTGTCCGCAACGTTCTGCGCCATGGCTTCATCGCCCTCCGCCTGTTCAACGATGGCATCCCAGGCCGTGTCGGCATCTGTCTGCTCGTAGACGGGTTCGCCTTTCTCATTTTTCGGTATGCGTTCAAGGGCACTCTGCTGTGGCTGTACTGGCTGCGGAATATTTTCTGTGCCGATGTTGCCGTTTTCAGGAATATTCTGTGGCACATTGTTGCCGGCCTGTTGTTCCCCGACGGTTGTGCCTGCCGTGTTGTTCAAGACAAATGGCATATAGGCGTTCACTTCCTCTTGCACCCTTTGGGCTACTTCTTCATCAGTAGCAGAATCCAACCAATAGTGCTCGCCTGTATTATAGCCAAGCGCAACAAGATAATCCCGGTCGGACAGCTTCCCGTTGAGATAGTCTGCCGTAGCCTCTGCATCTGGTCGTAAATACTCAGTCATTTTTTTCAGGATGCTCTTCAAAATACTCTCTGTTATACGAGCCATTGGTCTGTATGAAACCATCAATGGAAACATTGCTTACGGCATCCTCATTGACTGAATATCCGCCATCCTGCGCCTGCTCTTCGATGGCAGCACCTGCACCGCCTGCCGGTGGCTGCCCGTCGTCCGGGCGGTCAGCACGCAGCCGGTCAAGCTCCTCACGGGTGAAAAGGTTCACCCTACGCCCGTTTATCGGACTCTCGGTCTCGACCTCATATTGCCCATCCTCGTTGGCATCCGCCGTAATGTTCCCACGCACGGCATTGCCGTTCCCGTCACGCAAGGTGACTTCATCGTTCAGGGCGTATTCAGGCTGTTGTTGCGCTGCGGCTTCCCGGGCATCAATCTGCGCCTGCATGGCATTGTAATACTCCTCATCAGTGACAGAAACGACTTCTTCCTTCCTCTTGCCTTTTTCATCGACAATTGTTTTTGTCGCCACCCATCCGCCGTCGGGGTTGGCCTGCGCTATCCTATACTGCGCCGTACCGTCCGTGAAGACCGCACCGATATGAGGAGGCACGATGTCCGGACTGTACGTGCTTTCGCGCCGCGCCTGTTCCGCTGCGTCTTCCCGAATGGCGGCAGCCGTTTCGTCAATGACCTCTTGCGTGGGCATGGACTTGACAGTAGTTTACGTCCCACTCACCAGGTCTTAACAGTTTGATGTTTTCCGGTGTAAATTCTGCACCTTCCGGAAGCCAGTAGGGAAATCTTTCCTTCTCAGGGTCTTGCCAACCAACGATATATCCGGATTCTTTTACCATTTCACCGACCTCGTTCATATAGATTCGTTCGGCTTCCGTGTACATATTAGTACTTGGATCCGAATGGGAAGCGATGTCTTCCGTCTCCGTTTGTACAGCCTCTTCCGCCTGTTCGGAAGCGACGTTCTCATTAGCAGCCTGGCGCATCACGTCAAAGATGTACTTGATTTTGTCTTTCTTCTCCTGCGGGGTCAGGCTTTTGTCGCGCATAGTGTATTTCACGAACTCGCGCACACCCTCCACATCTCCATTCTGTGCCACACGCTTGACTTCATTCCAATGTTCCATCTCGTCTGGCGAAAGCGTGGCTTCAAACCGTTTCATATCGCGGTTGAGCGTGTAGCGGTCGCGGGCGAATCCTGCCGCACCGATACCACCGAACGCTGCACTCATCAGTCCCACACCCAAAAAGGTGTCGATATTGTTGTCGAGATCCACCAGTTCCTCCAAGGTCATATCGCCCATGACAACACTGGCCAGGTTGTTATATACCTCTTCGAAGTACTCACCGATGGCACCATGCCATTGTGTGCGGTCTGTAAATTCTTTGTAAGTAGGATTATTCTTGATGCCCCGGTAGATTTCACCGGCTTTAGAGGCAGATAATTGTTTTATACCGGGTAACCGCTTCATCTGTCCGGATATGGCACGCATGACAGGTCCAAAGTAATTACCCGCCATTTCTGACTGGTTCTCGAAAAATTGGGAAGCAAAAGCACGGGCTATGGCCTCACCGGTTCCCATCGCGTTCTCCCGTCCGGCATATTGAATGTTCCCTTTATCGTCCTGTGTAAATTTGACATCGCCCGTCATGCGTCGTGCCGCATCTCCGGCCACGTTACCCAGACCGGTCGTTGCTGTTACACCGGCAGCGGCCACAGCATCGCCCGCCACACGGGCTACGCCACGGACAGCACGCCCGGTCAACGTCCGCTTGGCTGTGTTCAGACCAAAACGCCTGATACCATGCTTCAGGATGGATTTAGCAATGCCTTTTCCTGCTGCTGATACCGGGTTTAACGCGAACTGCAGCATGAACGGGATGCTTTCACCCGTCACTGCACCGGCCTTGTAGCCACGACCCAGGTCAGAGGAATAATAGGCATTGACCGCCATGTTCACCGCTGCTGCATCCAGCAGTTGCTGTTCCTCCGGGTTCAATGTTTCGCCACGTTCTTCTTTCTCCGCAGCTTGTCGCAACAGGTTGTAGTAAGAGGTTTCCGAGATGCCCATCATCCACGTGTCAGGGTCAAAAACTTTGTCGCGTAGACCACGTAAGGAACCGGCCACGAAATTGGTATTGCCTTTCTTGCCGGCCTCGTCCACAATCTTGCGTGCATCGTCCAAGAAGTTCTTAGCGGCTACAAGGGTGGTGTAGCGGTCCTGTTGTTCGCGGGTACGGGTGTTGCCATATCGCTGGGCTGCGCCATAGGCTGTGGCAGGGATAAAAGCTGCACCGGCGGGTGCGGGTGCAGCTTCGCGCGGTTTGGCCAGTTCGGTATCCACGGCTTTCGTCAGTTGGTCAAGTTGGCTGAGTGCGTTGCGCCGGGTGATGTAGTCGGCATTCTGATTGTACACGTAATCGGCACGCTGGGCGATGTCCTCCGCAAGGCTGTTGTATTGAGCTACCCAGTCCTCTCCTGCATGTGGCGTTTCCCTCCTCACCCCTGACCCACGGTCGAGCAGCGAGCGGGTGTCCCGACGGAACATCTGCGGCTTGTTGGCTATGATTTGCCGCTTGGTCTCTTCGTTCACTTGGGGAGTGGGTGACGCTACCGGTACAGGAGCGGTCACAGTTTCAGAAGCGGGATCCGAAACGGGCGATGCCGTGCCTGCCAGGCGGCTTTCATAGGCTTCGTAGTCGCCGATGCGGAAGTCTCCGCGACCGCTCACATAGTCGTACAGTTCTTTTCGGTTGCCCTTGTCTGCCATCTTTTGGCTGAACGTGGCATAGTCGCCCAAGTCTTGCTCCTTGTAACCTTTCTTGATAAGGTTGTCGTATAATGATTTTAAATCGTCGTTGTTCATCTGTGTGTTACCAGTCTAAAGAGTTCTCGTTTCCGTTGTTCCCCCAACCCAAGCCTCCTGCGTTCGACCTTTCAGAAGCCTCATTCCGTGCCTCACCTTGTCCTGCGGCGGCACTTCCGTTCTTGCCTGATCGGGCAAACCCTCTGGAAGCCAGTTCTTCGGGCGGGACAATACCGCTTTGAAGCACCTCGCCGAGCGCAGCGTCCCAATCGATATACGTTCTCCCTACCCTCTCAAATTCTTTGGTTTCCGGATTGTACACGAATTCAGTTTTCCCCCGTTCAAACCGTTTGAGGTCTTCATCCGTCATGTATTTCAGCACAAGCTGGGTAGCTTCCGTGTCGGACAGCTTGGAATTCCTTGTGTAGACATGTCCGTCAGAGGCCACGCCGCTATCCAACACTTTGTTTTGGGCACTCCTCGTATTGGCTTCCATTGTCTTGTTGTGCCGTCCGGTTTCTTTTACCTGTTGTTCCTTTATCTTCCGGTCAGCATCCGCCTTGTCTTTGTCAGCCTTCAGCTTCATGGTCCATTTCAGCAGGTCCAAGTCCCTGCCCATCTGATTCTCCGCAGCTTCGGCCTGCGCCTTCTCCCGTGCCTGGCGCATGTTGTATGCATTACGTATGTCGGTGGAACGTGCCTGGGCCAGCAGTTCGTCCTGCTTTTCTTTCAGCGCGTCCCGCTTCTCCTTGATGCGTTGCATACGTTCATTCTCTGCAATTGCGCCCGTATTGAGGTTGGCGGGGTAAGCCCCCTTGGCCGTATAATACAGGTTGGCGGCATTGCCTATCAGGTTTCCAAGGTTGGAAAATACCTGCCCCAACTGTCCCCGGCGTTCGCGCTTGCGCTTTTCTTCCGGGGTTTCGTCGCTGGCAAGGTAACTGCGCAGGTTGGCATACGTGTTAAGCGGGTTCAGTCTGGCCTGCTCGCTCCAGTATTCCTTCTCCGATGCGTTCATGTCCGCTTGTGCGCGTCTGAATTGCTCTTCATCCATATTCTGGAGTGCGACCCTGCGGTACGATTCCGGAGTGAGGGATTCAGGATTGATGACAGGAACAGGGGCGGAGTTGACATCCGTATTACCGGCCATCCCGCTCTGCACGACCGGGTTGCCTCCGGCCGGGGTGGCAGGAAGGGGGGCTGGAGGCGCGGACTGCCTCCTGGCCCTTCTTTCATTGATTGCATCTATTCTATTCGTCGCCATATAGCCTATACACCAAGTTTATTGCCAAGCTTCGTACCGCTTAACAGTTTGTCGCTAAGTCCACTTCCAAGGGCTTGTCCGGCCTGTGCAAGTCCACCGGCCGCCGTTGCCACGTTTTGCGCCGTCCGGTTGTTGTTGTTGATTCTCGCCTGGTCTATGGCCGACATCTGATTCTCATAGTTGGCACGGACCTGTTCCTTGTAAGCGTCCGCCCGCTCGGCGATGTTGCTTGTCACGTCTGAAATGACCTGGTTGTCGGCCGCCTTCTGCTGGGCCACGCTTTCATCCGTGGCACCCGTCACGGCTGCGGAACCTTGCGTGCGGTTATAACGTTCATCCAGAATTTTCCGGGCCTGGTTCAATGCAGCCTGTGCGTCACTGCGCTGTGTGAAGTCCGAATAATATTCCTGGTCATACCAGTCTTGCGCACGGTCTTCCGCCGCATCCAATATACGCGCATTCTTTCTGGCAGCTTTCCTCCCGGCTATTCCGCTGGCTATACCCGACACGGCAGAAGTTACGCCACCGATGATACCTCCTAAAAGTCCCATATTTACCTGTTTTTATCGTTATGAGGCAAAAATAGGGCGTTATCTTTGCTGCGCAGGTATATAAACTGCTGTTGACAGATATAATAAAGGAACGGAAATATGCCATTTCAGAAAGGACATAAGAAGATCGGAGGGCGCAAGACCGAGACTCCCAACAAAATAAAGAAGGACCTGCGCACCCGAATCTCCATGTTCCTTGAAGATAATTTCGACGAGGCCGTCAAAGAATGGAAATCCATCGAGGATTCCAAAAACAAGGTAAGGCTATATATCGAGTTCGCCAAGTTCGTTATTCCGGCACTCCAGTCCATCTCCCTGGATGCGAACATGACCAAACAAGACAGTGTGGAGGACGACCTTCAGGAATTGTCCGAAGGGGGCGGATAGCCATACTATTTTATACTACTTTAGTATGGTTAGTATGGCTAAGTGTGCATGGAATCGCACTAAAAATTCCCAAGAGGGCAGCGTAGAAGATGACCTGAGAGAATTGTCAAAAGAGAATGAATAGTTATACTACTTTTTTAAAATAGGATAGAAGCGTTTCACACACTTCCTCCTTTCATCCGTTCATAGATGGCTTCCTGTCCCTTGTCCACATTAACGATACGGAATTGAAGCATTGAGCGAGGCGGTATATCGTCTGGCACATGCTGTGCCAAAGCGTTGATAACCTCATCTTTATTACTGAAACCTATATCCTCCAACTCATAGAGCAAACGACCTCGGAAATACATTTCTCCACGCACCAAGTACTTGGGCGACAAACGGCACACAGTTTCATCTTTTGCACAACGATTGCCTTCTTCTTCTGTGAAGAATATGAAGTTTACCACCTTCTCGTTCAGTTTCCACGCTGGAGTGAAATCAATTTTCAGATACCCCCTTGTAACCTGATGCCCGCCGGCATGGTTCATGGCAAATGCCACTTCAGGTATGGATGCCCCACAATCATTCTGAGCCACCGTACCCCAAGTATGCCTGAAGGTATAGACACAATAATAATCCTCTTTTTCCATACCCAGGCTTTTACATATCTGCTTGATACCTGTGTTCACATTCGCCCCGAAGCTGTCCGAAGTAGAATGCCTTTTATGAAAAGAAAACAGCCAGTCTGTATCATTGTCCCTGTTCAAATACTTCTCGAACAGTGGATGGAGAATTGCCGGCACCCGCATTTCAATATAAGCACCATCAGCACGAAACTTCTTAGTCTTTGCCCTTCTATATTTGATGACACCATTCTCATAGTCTGTCTTTTTCATTTCAAAAAGATCCACCGTATTGATACCAGCCAAACAAAGCACCATCATGGCAACGTCTCGACCTAACTCCGCCAATGGTTCCTTCATCTTACTCTCCGGTATAGGAGCCGAAAAGAAACGACGGCACTCCTCCGGCGATATGGCACGTTTTTCCGGAGTGTCAGCCTCCGGAATCTTCACCTTCGCCCAAGGATTCGTCTTGATCCGAATGATACCGTTATCATAATCATTATACTCCAGCAATGCCGCCTTGAATATCTGCCTCACACAAATAGGATACATTTCTTTTGCACGTTTAGTTGTGGAAAGGCTGTTTATCCAAGCACTGATAAAAGCGGATGTCAAGTGCGAAAACATAACCTTCGTTGTTCCTGCAAATCTCTCCAGGTGCTGGAAAGCCAATTCATAATTTCTTGCATTCCTCTCCTGCCCTGCATTGAACATCGTCGCATAGTATTTCCTTGCATAATCCGAAAAACAGATGTCCTCATCAGATGATAGTAAATAAGCCTTCACCTCCTTTACCGTCCAGTTCCGTATATCCACCTTATTCAACTTCTCGATATACTCCGTTATGCGGTCAGCACAATACTTCACCACAAACGGGTCCTTGATATCCTTACTTTTGGTCAACCCTTTTGCATTTACCAATTTGTCAGTCCTGATATATTCTGGAGCCGACTTATGTGATATACGGATATACACCGGATAGTACCCGTCCTTCCGTTGATTACGTACACATGCAGAAAATGTAGCCATAGTCAGTTATTGATATTATTGATGTTCATCATATTATGCCTTCGAAAAAGCAGTGTAATTTCACTGTAATTTCGCCTTTGTTTTTCTGCAAATATACTGTAATTTTTTGTATTCATAATACACGGAAAACGTATATTTTGCATATAAAAGAATTAGGTGGCAGCCCCTTGTAGATGAGGGATTACCACCTAATTATCTGATTATTAGCTGATAATTATCAGTCTTCTACTGCGGCCTGCGCCGCCGCCAGACGGGCAATAGGCACACGGAAAGGCGAACAGCTTACATAGTTCAAGCCGACTTTATGACAGAACTTCACAGAAGAAGGCTCACCACCGTGCTCACCACAGATGCCGCATTTCAGGTCGGGACGTACAGCACGCCCCTTTTCGGTGGCCATGCGAATCAGTTGTCCTACTCCGTTTTGATCCAGTACCTGGAACGGGTCTACCTTCAGAATCTTCTTTTCCAGATAAATCGGAAGGAACGAAGCAATGTCATCGCGCGAATACCCGAATGTCATCTGCGTCAGGTCATTTGTGCCGAACGAGAAGAACTCTGCTTCCGAAGCAATGCGGTCAGCGGTCAAAGCGGCACGCGGAATCTCAATCATCGTACCGACCTTGAACTCGATACTGTCACCTTTTTCTTCAAAAAGCTCCCGGGCAGTTTCACAAATAATGTCCTTCTGTTGTTTGAATTCGTACAAGATACCGGTCAATGGTACCATGATTTCGGGACGTACATCCACACCTTCCGCCTTCAGTTCTAATGCAGCCCCCAGGATGGCGCGTGTCTGCATCTGGGTGATTTCCGGATAAGTATTGCCTAAGCGGCAACCACGATGTCCCAACATGGGGTTATGCTCGCAAAGAGCTGCCACACGTTGCTCTATGTATTGCAGGCTCACACCCATGGTCTCTGCCATTTCTTGCTGACCTTTCGAATCGTGGGGCACGAATTCATGCAAAGGAGGATCGAGCAGACGTACCGTCACGGGACAACCGTCCATTGCCTTGAATATGCCTTTGAAGTCTGCCAACTGATAAGGAAGTATCTTGTCCAATGCCTTGCGACGTCCTTCGACATCTTCTGCCAGAATCATTTCGCGCATGGCTTTGATTTTCTCTCCCTCAAAGAACATGTGCTCTGTGCGGCAAAGGCCGATGCCTACAGCACCGAAACTGCGGGCCACCTGTGCATCGCGGGGCGTATCGGCATTTGTGCGGACTTGCAACTTGGTGTATTTGTCCGCCAGTTTCATCAGTTCAGCGAAATCGCCGGACAATTCTGCAGCCTTGGTTTCTACCTTGCCTTTATACACTTCACCTGTGCTTCCGTTCAAGGAGATGAAGTCACCTTCCTTCAGCACGACACCATCCACTTCCACTGTGCGCGTTTTATAGTCGATGTTTAATGCACCGGCACCGGACACACAGCATTTACCCATTCCGCGGGCTACTACGGCTGCATGGGAGGTCATGCCGCCACGTGCAGTCAGGATACCTTCGGCTGCTGTCATACCGGCCAAATCTTCCGGCGAAGTCTCTATACGCACCATGACCACCTGCTTACCGGCTGCACGCCACGCTTCTGCATCATCAGCAAAGAACACTATCTGACCGCAGGCAGCACCCGGGGAAGCGGGAAGTCCGTGTGTCAACACCTTGGCACACTTCAAGGCATCTTTGTCAAAGACAGGGTGCAGCAGTTCGTCCAGTTTGTTGGGTTCACAACGCAGCAGGGCTGTCTTTTCATCAATCATGCCTTGACGCAACAAGTCCATCGCTATTTTCACCATGGCCGCCCCTGTACGTTTTCCGTTGCGTGTCTGGAGGAACCAGAGCTTTCCTTCCTGTACGGTAAACTCCATGTCCTGCATGTCCCGATAATGGTTTTCCAGTTTCGTTTGCAGGGCATCCAGTTCCTGATAGATTTCGGGCATGGCTTCTTCCATGGAAGGATACTTGCTGAGCCGTTCTTCTTCGCTCACACCGGCCAGTATGGCCCAACGTTGCGAACCGATTTTCGTAATCTGCTGCGGTGTACGGATACCTGCAACCACATCCTCACCCTGGGCATTAATCAGGTATTCCCCATTGAACAGGTCTTCCCCCGTAGCAGCGTCGCGGCTGAAGCAGACACCCGTTGCGGAAGTATCACCCATATTCCCAAACACCATGGCCTGCACGCTCACTGCGGTTCCCCACTCATCGGGTATTCCTTCCATCTTGCGGTAGAGGATGGCACGCTCGTTCATCCAGGACCGGAATACAGCACAGATGGCACCCCAAAGCTGTTCGTATGCGCAAACAGGGAACTCCTGTCCGGTCTGCTCTTTCACGGCAGTCTTGAAACGTTTTACCAGTTCCTTCAGGTCGTCCACTTCCAGCTCATTGTCGAGCCTTACTCCCTTGGAATGCTTCACCTCCTCAATAATGGCCTCGAAGGGGTCTATATCGTCTTTGCTGGAGGGCTTCATGCCAAGCACAACATCACCATACATCTGTACGAAACGGCGATAGGAGTCCCATGCGAAACGGGCATTCCCGGTTTTCCGGGCCAACCCCTCGACTACTTCGTCGTTCAGACCGAGGTTCAGGATGGTGTCCATCATGCCCGGCATGGAAGCACGCGCTCCCGAACGTACCGATACCAACAGGGGATTTTCCACATCGCCGAACCTGGAACGCATCAGCGTTTCGATATGTGCAATGGCTTTTTCCACGTCTTCTTTCAGGAGAGCCACTACCTTGTCGCGTCCCATTTCATAATATTCCGTACAAACTTCCGTTGTGATGGTGAAGCCGGGAGGCACCGGCACTCCGATAAGGTTCATTTCAGCCAGATTTGCACCTTTACCTCCCAAGAGGTTTCTCATGTCGGCCCGGCCTTCTGCCTGGCCGTTGCCAAAAGTATACACTCTTTTTCTGTCCATGATAAGAATTTAAAGTTAATAGATAATAGTAAACTTTCTTTTTGCACACAAAGCTAAGGATATTTGGCAGACTACGAAACTTTTCTTATAAAAAACTTTCAGGAAAAATGCAATTCCCACTTTGCAAAGTCACGACTCCCCCATTCCGACATCCTTTCCAAGGCTTCCCGTTTTTTATGACAGAGATACTTGCCGGGCCTGTCCGGAAGAAAGAAAGAAGAACCGGAAACGAATCCCAGGAAAAATGCCTAATTTTGCAACCGAATCATCAGTAAAGAAGAAAGTGGCAAGAAAAAAGAAAGAACTCCCCCTGCTGGAAAAGGTGGAAATAACGGATGTGGCTGCCGAAGGCAAAGCCATTGCGAAAGTAAACGATCTGGTAATCTTTGTGCCTTATGCCGTACCGGGCGATGTGGCAGACCTGCAGGTCAGACGGAAAAAACACCATTATGCCGAAGCGGAAGCCGTGCATTTCCACCGTTATTCATCCGTGAGGGCTGTGCCTTTTTGCCGGCACTACGGCGTGTGCGGCGGATGCAAATGGCAGATTCTTCCTTACGAGGAACAACTCAAGTACAAACAGAAGCAAGTGTCCGACAACCTGACACGCATCGGGAAAATCAGACTGCCGGAAATCTCCCCCATCATCGGTTCGGAAAAGACAGTGTTCTACCGCAACAAGCTGGAGTACACCTTTTCCGACAAACGCTGGCTGACACCGGAGGAAGTCAGGCAGGAGACCGTGTACGAACAGATGAATGCCGTGGGATTCCACATACCCAATGCGTTCGACAAGGTACTGCCCATCGAAAAGTGCTGGCTGCAGGACGACGTGTCAAACCGCATACGGAACGCCATACGCGACTATGCCAACGAACACGGCTATGCCTTCATCAACCTGCGCACCCACGAAGGAATGTTGCGCAACCTGATCATCCGCAACTCCACCACCGGCGACCTGATGGTCATACTGGTGTGCAAAATCGAACGGGAAGAGGAAAAAGCCAGGCTCATGGAACTCCTGCAATCCGTTGCCGACCGCTTTCCGGAAATCACTTCGCTGCAGTACGTCATCAACAACAAATGCAATGACTCCATCACCGACCTGGACGTACACACCTTCAAGGGCAAGGACCACATATTCGAGGAAATGGAGGGGCTGCGCTTCAAGATCGGACCCAAATCTTTCTACCAGACCAACTCGGAACAGGCCTACAGGCTATATCAGGTGGCCCGCGATTTTGCCGGGCTGACAGGCAAGGAACTGGTGTACGACCTCTACACGGGCACAGGCACCATCGCCAACTTCGTCGCCAGCCGTGCCCGGCAAGTCATCGGCATCGAATACGTGCCCGAAGCCATCGAAGACGCCAAAGTCAACGCAGACATCAACGGCATCCGCAACACCCTCTTCTTCGCCGGCGACATGAAAGACCTGCTGACACAGGACTTCATCCGCCTGCACGGACGCCCCGACGTCATCATCACCGACCCGCCACGGGCAGGAATGCACCCCGACGTGACAGACATCATCCTGCTGGCCGAACCCCGGCGCATCGTCTACGTCAGCTGCAACCCCGCCACACAAGCCCGCGACCTGCAGTTGCTCGACGCCAAGTACAGCGTAAAGGCCGTGCAGCCCGTCGACATGTTTCCGCACACCCACCATGTGGAAAACGTCGTACTGCTCGAACTGAAACATTCCCCCCAATCCTAACACACACACTGTGAACATGAAAGAAAAAACCACCGCCAAAGCACGCGCACAATACACCGACTACTTCGTCCGCGAGCCCATGGAACTGATGGAATTCCTGGCCGCCAGAATGCCCCAGGCAAGCCGCACCAAGCTGAAGACATTGCTCAGCAAGCAGGTTGTCTACGTAGACAACGTCATCACCTCGCAATACAACTTCCCCCTGAAACCGGGCATGAAGGTACAAATCAGCCGGAACAAAGGACACAAGGCATTCCACAACCGGTTGCTGAAAATAGTCTACGAAGACACCTATCTCATCGTGGTGGAGAAGATGCAGGGCCTGCTGTCGGTCAGCACCGAACACCAGAAGGAGCGCACCGCCTGCACCATCCTGAACGAATACCTGAAACACAGCGGCCACGCCAACGGCAGGGTGCGTGTGGTCCACCGGCTGGACCGCGACACTTCCGGCCTGATGATGTTTGCCAAGGACGACAAGACACAAAACACCCTGCGCGACAACTGGCACGACCTGGTGTACGACCGCCGCTACGTGGCCGTGGTCGCGGGCGAAATGGAAAAAGACGAAGGCACTGTCACCTCCTGGCTGACCGACCGGAAACTGTATGTCCATTCCAGCCCCACGGACGATGGCGGGAAATATGCCATAACGCATTTCCGCACCATCAAACGGGCAAACGGCTACTCGCTGGTGGAGCTTCATCTGGAGACCGGACGGAAAAACCAGATTCGTGTGCACATGCAAGACCTGGGGCACCCCGTCATCGGAGACGGCCGCTACGGGCTGGAAGAGGTCAACCCCATCAACCGGCTTGCCCTCCATGCCTTCAAGCTCTGTTTCTACCACCCCGTGACGGGCGAGCAAATGCAGTTCGAGACCCCCTACCCCGCCGACTTCAAGCGACTGCTGGTCAGGAAATAATCTTTTTTTGGAACACCAAGTGGCGAAAATCGGTACTGCAAATGTCGGCGTAGAGCTTCGCCACTTCGTTGCCCTTGTGGATGCATCTGATTCAGTTTGTATATTTATTAGATGTAAACATTATCCTATTTGCAAGACTCGTTATACATGTCTATGCAGGTTTTCAGCATAGACATTGACGCTTCCAAGGTGTTATATGCACTATCAATTGTGTTATAATACGTTTCCAACTTATCCAATTCGCTTTCGGAATAGGAAGATGTTGCTTTTTTAACTATGAATAATAATTTCATAATGTCAATCAGCTTAGATTTACTTTGTTTACTAGATTGGTATACTTCATATAACCGATTATACGAATCACATAATCCGGAATCGAGATTTCGATTGTAGAAGTCTAATCGGATTTCGATAGATTTGGTGACCACCTCGCTTTTAAGCATTTCGATGTCGGATTTGAGTGTATATAATTGGTAATCCAATTGTAGATATGACAATTCATGTTCAAGAGAATCAACCCTCTGGGCAAGAGTTCGCATTTCCTCTTGTGAATCCTGAGCTTGTGCATGGGCTGAATAGAAAGCCGAAGCCATGAACAACACGAGAACTGACAACAGTATCTTCTTCATACTCATTAGATTTATTCTGCCCTCCAGCTACCACAAAGGCTTGTTATTAAATGCACGAAGCGTGGAACTGTATGTGCCACGTCTTAATGCGAAGGTGGTAGGAATACCTTTATAGACAGATGTGGGAATAACAGCCCCACGCTATATGCGTGGAGACCATTACACCTTCTCTTGTCTATATATGCTTTAAGTTTCCTACGCTTTTCGCATACAAGAAGAAGACATAACGCCTCAGATATTTCAATACGAGCGGACGGGAAATTCCCGTCACTGCGCAAAGATAACAAATAAATGTATTCATTCGCCAAAAACGCCAAAATTTTTCACCGCTTCCGGACATATTCCTGCTTTTTCCCTTGGATATGTCCGGCAG
>CAYPUJ010000059.1:0-15306 GCA_964413805.1 uncultured Bacteroides sp.
GTTTTTGACACAGTCCTTTCTTTATATCTGGTCGGCCTCCACGTAGCCGTGCGT
This sequence comes from uncultured Bacteroides sp., assembly GCA_964413805.1. GTDB lineage: Bacteria > Bacteroidota > Bacteroidia > Bacteroidales > Bacteroidaceae > Bacteroides. The sequence continues at coordinate 55 of CAYPUJ010000059.1, forward strand.
CACGGCATAGATGGTGAGGCCGGACACGGTGCGGATGCCCAGCTTCTCCACGATGTTCTTGCGGTGGCTGATGACGGTGGTGAGGCTGATGTTCAGTTTGTCGGCTATCTCCTTGTTGAGGAGGCCCAGCACCACCAGCCGCAGCACTTCCACCTCGCGTGCCGACAGTTCGGGATTGTCGGGGGACGGCACGTGTGGGTGCCGGTCGCCGCAGGCGGATTCACTGCCGTGCAGTTGCAGGATGGCCTTGGCCAGGTGCTGTTCGTCCTGGTGGGTGTCGAGCACGTGGATGCCGGCAGGCCGGGGCAGGTGTCCCCCGGCGGTGAGGACGATAGTCTTGTGGCGACGCTCCAGAAAGAAGGCTGTGTGGTCGAAGTAGATTTGTGCCGACACGAAGTAGTGGACGTACATGTCCGGTGTGTCGTCGGTGAATCGGGAAAAGGTGCTGAACGTGCGCACCACCACCTGCGGGGCAATGTCCTCCAGCAGTTGCCGCAGTCCCGTGCAGACCAGAATGTCGGGATGGATGATGGCTATTTCGGGGGAGATGATGTTGTACATGTCAGGGTGGGGGATTATTGATGAAAAACTACCCGTGCCACGGCTTCGGCGCAACGCTCGCCGTCGATGGCCGCCGACACGATGCCGCCGGCATAGCCCGCCCCTTCGCCGCAGGGGAAGAGCCCGCGCAGACGGACGTGTTGCAGGGTATCGCGATCGCGCACAATGCGCACGGGTGCCGAAGTGCGCGTCTCCACGCCTATGAGCACCGCCTCGTTGGTGAGGAAGCCCCGTGCCTGCCTGCCGAACCGGCTGAATCCTTGCTGCAGCCGTCCGGCCAAGAAGGGGGGCAACCAGAAGTGCAGGGGAGAGGCTATCAGCCCCGGCGCATACGATGAGGGCGGGAGGTCACTGCTGAGACGGCGGTTCACGAAGTCGGCCATGCGCTGCGCGGGTGCCGTCTGCCGCCGACAGCCTTGCAGCCAGCACAGTTGCTCCAGCCCTTCCTGCATGGCCATCATGGCCAGGGGCGAACCGACATCGGTACGCCAGGCTTCGCTCCGGGTACTCAGCGACTGGTCGTGCAGGTCTTCGGGACGAATCTCCACCACCATGCCGCTGTTGCTCCAGCGCGAACCCCGGTTGCTGGGGCTCATGCCGTTCACCACCAGCTGTTCCGGCCCGCTGGCAGCGGGCACCACAAAGCCGCCGGGGCACATGCAGAAGCTGTAGACGCCTCGCCCGTCCGCCTGGGTGACAAAACTGTATTCTGCGGCGGGCAGATAGTCTCCACGGCCTTGCGGGTTGTGGTACTGGATGCGGTCTATCAGTTCCGCCGGGTGTTCCAGGCGCACGCCCACAGCGATGCCCTTGGCTTCCATCTCCACGCCGCACCCGTGCAGCCGCCGGTAGACATCGCGTGCGGAATGCCCCGTGGCCAGGATGACGGGACCCATAAACTCCTCGCCTGTCTGCGTCCGGATGCCCTGCACCGTGTCGCTCTCCGTGAGGAGTGCGTCCATGCGCGTGCCGAAGCGCACCTCGCCCCCGCACCGCCTGATGGTCTCCCTCATGGCTTCGATGATGTGCGGCAGTTTGTCGGTGCCGATGTGCGGATGCACGTCCTCCAGGATGGAAGGCGACGCCCCGTGCTGGCAAAAGACGTTGAGAATCTTCTCCACGCTTCCTCGCTTCTTGCTGCGGGTGTAGAGCTTGCCGTCGGAGTAGGCACCCGCTCCTCCCTCGCCGAAGCAATAGTTCGACTCCGGGTCTATGGCTTGCGTGCGGGCTATCTGTGCCAGGTCGCGTTTGCGTTGGTGCACGTCCTTTCCGCGTTCCACCACCACGGGGCGCAACCCCAGTTCGATCAGCCGCAAGGCAGCGAACAGTCCGCCCGGACCTGCACCCACCACGACCACTTGCGGGCGGCCTTCCACGTTGTTATATATAATAGGTGTCAGCCGCTCGTCGTCCTTGGGCAGTTCGTTCACGTAGGCCCGCAGGGTGAGGTTGACGTAGACGGTGCGCTGCCTTGCGTCGATGCTGCGCCTGAGGATGCGCACGGCCTGTGCCCCGATGCCTTGCTCTTGGGCCAGGTAGGCGATGAGCCGTTGCTCGTTGGCCGCGATGTGCGGCAATACTCTGAGTCGGAGTTCGTGGGTCATGGATGTATGCGTTTGTTGTTCATTGTTTATCAAATTTGTGTCATTCCTCCCGGCTGCTCACCCGAACATCATCCTGAAGGCTTCCTCCACCTTCCGCACCGGCACCAGTTCTATCTTGCTTTGCCCCGTGTTGAGTCCCTGCATGTTCTGCCGGGGCAGGATGAAGCGTCGGAACCCCAGTTTACCGGCCTCGCCGATGCGCTGCTCGATGCGGTTCACGGGACGGATTTCGCCGGACAGCCCCACCTCGCCCGCCATGCACATCTCCGGTTCGATGCTCACGTCCATGTTGCTGGAGAGGACGGCACTGATGACGGAGAGGTCGATGGCCGGGTCGTTCACCCGCAGCCCGCCTGCAATGTTGAGGAACACGTCTTTCTGCGCCAGCTTGAAGCCCACACGTTTCTCCAGCACGGCCAGCAGCATGTTCATGCGGCGGAGGTCGAAGCCCGTGGCCGAGCGTTGCGGGTTGCCGTAGACAGCGGTGCTCACCAGCGCCTGCACCTCGATGAGGAAAGGACGCACGCCCTCGATGGCCGAGGCGATGGCCACGCCGCTCATGCCCTCGTGGTCTTGCGAGAGCAGGAGTTCCGACGGGTTGCTCACCTGCCGCAGCCCGTCCTGCCGCATCTCGTAGATGCCCAGTTCGGCGGTGCTGCCGAAGCGGTTCTTGATGCTGCGCAGGATGCGGTACATATAGTGCTGGTCGCCCTCAAACTGCAGCACCGTGTCCACGATGTGTTCCAGCACCTTGGGCCCGGCGATGCTCCCCTCCTTGTTGATGTGCCCGATGAGGATGACCGCCGTGTGCGTTTCCTTGGCAAAGCGCAGGATGCCGGCTGCACACTCCCTCACTTGGGCGATGCTGCCAGGCGAAGACTCCAGGGCTTCGGTCGAGATGGTCTGGATGGAGTCGATGACCACAATGTCCGGCTGCACGTTCCGGGCGTGGGTGTAGATTTGCTCCAGCGAGGTTTCGCACACGACCAGGCAGTCGCCCGATCGGTGCGCCAGGCGTTCGGCGCGCAGTTTCAGCTGGCGGGCACTCTCTTCGCCCGACACGTAGAGCACGCGCTTGTCGGTCAGTTGCAGCACGGTCTGCAGCACCAGGGTCGATTTGCCGATGCCCGGCTCACCGCCAATCAGCACCAGCGAGCCGCGCACCAGCCCGCCCCCCAGCACGCGGTTCAGTTCCCGGTCGCGCAGGTCGATGCGGGGTTCCTCGCCGGCTTCTATCTGGTCGAGGGTCAGGGGGCGGCTCCTGGCCGGTGGGAAGCCGTTCGTGGCCCGGCGGGCGGGCGGCTCCTTGTGCACGACTTCCTCCACGAACGTGTTCCATTGTCCGCACGACGGGCATTTGCCCACCCATTTTGGCGATTCCTGCCCGCAGTTGCTGCAGACGTAGACGGTCTTTTCTTTCGGCATGGTCTCTTTTGTATCAGGCGTTGTTGAGGTTGCAAATTTAAGTAAAAAACGCGATTCACCTGCCGTTCCGATCGGCCTTTTTTGCAGCCGTGCCCCACGGCCTTTCCATTTGCTTCACCGCCCGTTTCAAGGCAGGCGTCGGGCGGCAATGCACCGGCTATCGGCATCCTTCGCAGTGCATCGGCCGGTGCAGCACAAGCCCACGGTCGGGCCGGCGCAATGTGTTCTGATGTTCGGCAAGACTGGCTCGTTTTTCCCGTGTTTTTGGCGGGCTGTCTGCCTTTTCATAACTTCGTCGGCCAAATGAGAAAAAAGTTATGGAAAGAATCTCTGTCAAAGCAGTGCGGACGAAGCGCGAAATGGACGATTTTGTAAAGTTCGCCCACAAGCTGTATGCCGGATGCCCCTATTATGTGCCCGATTTGGACAGGGACATCTACGAGACGTTCAGTCTGCGGAAGAATGCAGGCCTGGAACACTCCGAGGTGCAGCCTTTCGTGGCATACGACACTTCGGGAGACGTGGTGGGACGCATTGCCGCCATCATCAACCGCCGTGCCAACGAAAAGTGGAAGGTGAAGAACGTCCGCTTCGGCCTGATAGAGTTCGTGGACGACCTGCAGGTGTCTGCCGCCCTGCTGAAAGCCGTGGAAGACTGGGGACGGGAACGGGGCATGGAAAGCATACAGGGACCGATGGGCATATTCGATTTCGACAAAGAGGGCATGCTGGTGGAAGACTTCGACCAGGTTGGCTCGATGATTACCATCTATAATCATCCCTATTACCCCAGGCACATGGAAGCCCTGGGCTATGAGAAGGAGGTCGACTGGGTGCAGGTGCGCGTCAACATACCGGCTGAAACACCGTCACGCTATGCGCGCGTGGCCGCCCTGTCCAAGGAAATGTTCGGCCTGCGCGTGCGGAAGCTGACCAATGCCGACATCGGCAAGCGCGGCTATGGCAAGAAGGTGTTCGACCTGCTGAATGTGGCCTATTCGCCCTTGTTCGGCTATACTGAACTGGGGGACAAGGCAATCGATTCTTTCCTGAAACGCTACGTGCCCTTGCTGGACAAGGAGATGCTGCCCGTGGTAGAAAACGAGCAGGGAGAACTGGTGGGCGTGGCCGTCACGCTGCCGAGCCTGTCGCGTGCCTTGCAGAAAACGGGGGGAAAGCTCTTTCCGACGGGATGGTTCCACCTGTTGCGCTCCCTGAAATGGAAACGGGAGGAGAAGGCGGAACTGTTGCTGATAGCCGTCCGCCCCGATTATCAAGGGCTGGGAGTGAATGCCCTCATCTTTGATGATCTGATTCCGATTTACAACCGGAAGCACTTCAAATGGGCGGAAACCGGCCCGCAGCTGGAAGACAATGTGAAGGAACTGACGCAGTGGAAACCGCTTCATCCGGATGTGGTGAAGAGGCGGCGTTGTTACCGGAAGCGGTTATGAGAAAGCCGTGTGTTTTTTGACGAATGAATCAATTTCAGAAAGCATATATAAAAGCATATATAATATGGAAAGAGTAGTGATAACAGGTATGGGGATATGGTCGTGTCTGGGCAAAACGCTTGAAGAGGTCCGCGATGCGCTCTATGCAGGGAAAAGCGGCATCGTTTTCAGCCCGGAGCGCAAGGAGTCCGGATTCCGTTCCGGCCTGTGTTCCCATGTGGAGCGTCCCGATTTGAAACCCTTCGTTTCGCGCAATCAGCGGCAGTTCATGCCAGAAGAAGCACAATATGCCTACATGGCAACCCGTGCGGCACTTTCGCAGGCAAGGCTGGAGCAGGATTACATCGACAGGCATGAAGTAGGTATCATTTACGGCAACGATTCGGTGGCCGAGGCTACCGTGCAGGCCATCGACAAGTTCCGTGACTACGCAAGCACGGCAGCCTGTGGCAGCGGGGCCATCTTCCAGTCGATGAACTCTACCGTGACAATGAATCTGTCCTGCCTGTTTCACCTCAAAGGCATCAACCTGACCGCTTCTGCCGCTTGTGCCTCCGGTTCATACGCTGTGGGGCTTGCTTTCCTGCTGATACGTTCCGGCCTGCAGGACTGCATCGTTTGCGGCGGGGCGCAGGAAGCCAATCCCTATAGTGTGGCGGCTTTCGACGGCATCCAGTCGTTTTCCGTGCGGGAAGGGGAGCCGACCAAGGCAAGCCGCCCCTTCGACAGAGACCGTGACGGACTTGTGCCGGGCGGAGGAGCCGCGACGCTGGTGGTGGAGAGTTATGAACATGCCCGCAGGCGGGGAGCACCCATCCTGGCAGAGATTGTCGGCTGGGGATTCTCGGGCAATGGCAACCACATCTCTACGCCGGACGTTGCCGGACCTGCCCGTTCCCTGGAATGTTGCCTGAAGAGCAGCGGCACATTGCCCCGGCAGATTGGCTATGTCAATGCACATGCCACCTCCACGCGCATCGGCGACAGCCGCGAAGCACAGGCCATTGCGCAAGTGTTCGGCGATTACCGGGTGCCGGTGACATCCACCAAGGGACAGACCGGGCACGAGATGTGGATGGCGGGAGCGAGTGAACTGATTTATTCTATCCTGATGATGGAAAACGGTTTCATTGCAGGGAACATCAACTTTGAACACCCCGACGAGGACACTGCCTGTCTCAACATCCTGCCGGAAACGCAAACGGTGCACTTCGACACGTTTCTTTCCAACTCTTTCGGATTCGGGGGGACAAACTCCACCATCATCGTGAAAGCATGGAACAAGGAATATAAATAAACAGTGACAACAACAAAAAAAGTAATCATTATGACACGAGAAGAAATCATCAAGCAAGTGAATGCCATGTTGGCAGAAGAGTTTGAAACGGAAGAAAAGGCTTTTGAGCCGGAAGCTAATGTGAAGGAAACGCTTTCGCTGGACAGTCTGAGCCTGGTGGATCTGGTAGCACTTATCCAGCAGAACTATAAAATAAAAATCCCCATGACGGATTTAAGCCAGATCAAGACATTCAACGACCTGTATGATTACATCGGGTCACACCTGCCGGCATGAAAGAGGAAAACATCGAACGGCTTATCCCACAGCGTGCCCCTATCTGCCTGGTAGATGCCCTGGAGGAGTCGGGAGACGAAAGAGCCGTCACCCGCTGGCGGGTGGCGGCCGGTAATTTCTTCCTGGAAGAGGACGGCATGCTGGCCGAGGCCGGACTGATAGAACACATGGCCCAGTCGGCATCGGCATGGGCCGGTTATCGGGCGTTGCAGTCCGGAACCGCAAAGCCTCCTGTGGGATACATTGGCGAAGTGAAGAAGTTTCATTGCCATCGGCGTCCTTGTGTGGGCGATGTGCTGCATACCGTCGTGACTGTGAGGACGACCGTAGACGACATCCTTCTTGTCAGTGCTGAAACCGGTGTGGACGGTTCGTGCGTGGCTGATGTGCAGTTGAAACTTTATTTTCCTCCGGAAGGCGGATTCCTTTGACCCGCCTGTGTGTGTTGAATACCCCAACAATCATTGGATTTTTATGTTGCTCGAAAACAAATATTACCGTATCGTTTGTATGCATCTTTCAGAAGATGGGGGCACGTTTCATGTGGCTATTTTGCCGGAATGCGAAGTATATCGGGGACATTTCCCCGGTCGTCCGGTCTGCCCCGGTGCCTGCAATATCGAAATGATAAAGGAGTGTGCCGTGAGGCTGCTTGGCAGGAAGGTGCATTTCCGGGGCATCCGGCAATGCCGCCTGACTTCTGTCGCATCTCCCGACATCTGCCCTGAAGTGGAGGTGGACATCCGGCTTCAGTCCCTGGAGGAAGGGTGGGGCATTGCGGCACGCATTGCAGACGGGCAAAAGACTTATGTGGAACTGAAAGGAGAATTGACGCAATGACCAGACTCTGTATCGGGATTTATCGCTACCTGCACAGCCATCGTGCCCTTTTCTGGGTTTCGCTGGTTGCCTTGTTTGCCTTCACCGGGTATTTTGCTTCGCGCATCCATCTGGAGGAAGATCTCAACAAGCTGATGCCTGAGTCGAAAAACGAGGATGGAAGCACCAGGCTGGCTTTTGCCGATTTGCGCATTAAGGATAAAACCTTTTTGCTGTTCGAAGGCAGGGAGGGGGCATCGGTGGAGCACATCGCCCGGACATGCGATGCTTTCGTGGACTCGCTGATGGCTAAAAATGCCGGACTCGATTCTGCACAGCAGGTGGTGGGGGATGTATTCTGTCGGTTGTCGGACGATTTGTTGCCCGACCTCATCGACTACCTGTCCATGCATTTGCCTTCCTACATCGATACGGCTTTGTATGCCCGCATCGACACGTTGCTCACTCCGGCACACATAGAACGCCAGATGCAGGCCAACCGTGACGATTTTTCCACTCCCCTTGGCAGCCTGTTTCCTGAACTGATTCAGATGGACCCCATCGGATTGCGTACCTTGCTGAAGGAACAGTTTGACATCTTGGACAGCAACGGCGGCGCAGGGGCTTACCGTACCCTTGACGGACACTTTTTTGTGCGTGATTCTACGGTATGTGTGGCATTCATTACACCCAAGTTCTCTGCTACGAATACCGGGCAAGGCTCGGCCCTGTTTACCCTGTTGAATGAACAGATCGCGCAATTTGCCACTTCCGTACCCGATGTGAAAATCATGTACCACGGCACGCCTGCCAGCGGATTCTACAATTCGCAGCGTATCAAAGCCGATTTGGCAGGTACACTGACAGTTTCCCTGCTGCTGGTGCTGGCATTCCTTTGCATCTGTTTCCGCAATTATGACACATTGCCGCTGCTCGTATTGCCGGTGTTGTTCGGCACATTGTTCGGATTGGCGGTGATGTACTTCCTGAAAGGGCAGTTTTCGCTGTTGGCGTTAGGGATAGGTGCGGTCATATTGGGAGTGGCCTTCAGCTACGTTCTGCACATCCTTACCCATTTTAAGTATGTCAACGACCCGGAACAGGTGTTGCGCGACGAAGTGAAACCCGTGTGTCTGGGCTGTCTCACGACGGTGGGATCGTTCATGGGAGTTGTGTTCATCCGGACAGAACTGTTGCAGGATTTCGGGCTTTTTGCCACTTTTGCCATTGTGGGAACGACGGCTTTCAGCCTGATTTACCTGCCCCACTTCTTGCGACCGGAACGGAACAGATTCAACCGGCGTGCGTTTGCGTTTATCGATCGCATCAATGCCTTGCCTGTAGAACGGAACAGGCCGTTGCTGTTTGCCATCCTGCTTGTAGCGGTGGCCTGCGTTGGCTGCTATGTGGCAAAGGGCACGCAGTTTGATGCCGATATGCACAATCTGGGCTATAAGGCGGAAATAACCACCTGTTCGGAAGAATTGTTGCGCAGCAAGACCTATACAGGCGACAAGCAGAAATACTTTGCCACTTCGGGAAGCACCATGGAGGAAGCGGTGGAACGCTTTGCCGACATGGCCGTTGCGTTGGACTCGTTGCAACAGCTGGGGCTGGTGAAGAGCTATACCCGCACCGATCGTATCTTTGTGCCTCTGCGGGTTCAGCAGCAGCGCATCCAAGCCTGGAAAGCCTATTGGACAGACGAACGTTTGCAGCTTGTCCGCGACCTCGTGGCCAAGGCAGCCCCGCAGGCCGGACTGCGCCCGGAAGCATTCGGCCTTTTCTTCGACCATGCCAAGGCCGGTTATGAACCGGATGCATTGTATGAAGCCGGTGTTATCCCCGAAGGTTATTTATCGACCCTGATGGAGGAGTCCTACAACGGCGATTACCTGTGTTTCACTTCTGTGAGGTGCGCCAACGACCCGGTACACAGTGCAGAAAGTGATTACTACCGCATTTGCGATGCCATAGCGACCCGGCCGGATATGTTGGTGCTCGACACTTATTACTATACGACAGACACACTGATGCAACTCAATGCCGACTTTAATGTGTTGCAATGGGTATCGATGCTCTTTGTGCTGTTGGTGTTGTTCTGCAGTTTCCGGTTCAATCTGAAGCATACATTGCTGGGATTCATGCCTATCTTGCTGAGCTGGCTGATTGTGTTGGGCATGATGGCGGCTTTCAGTATGAGTTTCAACCTGATAAACATCATCATTTCGACGTTTATCTTTGGCATCGGCGTGGATTACAGCATTTTTGTGATGAGCGGCCTTGTCGGCAATGATAATTCGCGTCTGTTGGGCTATCACAAGACAGCCATATTCTTCAGCGCGGTTATATTGGTGGTCACGGTAGGTTCCATGCTGTTTGCACAGCATCCTGCCATCCGGTCGGTGGGTTTCTCCACATTGGTGGGGCTGGTGTCTGCCGTCGTGCTGGCTTATGTGGTGCAACCGGCTTTGTACAACCTGATAAAGAAGAAGGCATGAAACTGTATGATATTGTCATCATTGGCAGTGGACTGAGCGGGTTGGTGTGTGGCAGCATCCTTGCCCGTGCGGGGAAACGTGTGCTTCTGCTGGAGCAGGGAGGGCAGCCCGGCGGATGCATTCAGACTTACCGCCGTGGCGGACTCTCGTTTGACACCGGTTTTCACTACGTGGGTGGATTGGGCGAAGGACAACCTTTGCACCGCGTGTTCCGCAGCCTGGGCCTGTTGGACCTGCCTTGGCAGCGGATGGATGCAGCGTTCGACCGTGTCACTGTGGGTGACCGTACTTTTACACTGGTGCAGGGGTATGATGCCTTTGTACAGACACTGGCTGAAGAATTTCCGTCAGAACGGGAAGCCTTGAAGCAGTATGGAGCCCTTCTGCAGCAGGTGGAAAAGCATCAGTTGGACGGGTTGAACCCGCAAATACCGGAAAGTACGTATTGGGCGAACATGTTGGAGACAAGCGCATGGCAATACTTGAAGGAAACGTTCCGGACTCCTTTGCTGATAGATGTGCTGAGCGGTGCGTCGTTGAAGATGGAACTCCGGCGCGAGTCGTTGCCGCTGTTCACCTTTCTTCACGGAAACAGCAGTTTTGTGGAAAGTAGCTGGAGGTTACGGGGAGACGGGGCATTGCTGTCCGCAGCCTTGCTTAACGATATTTATGCACATGGGGGAGAGTTGCGTTGCCATGCCGAAGTCGTGGAACTGGCAGGACGGCAAGACGGCGTGTTGACACATGCCCTGTGTGCCGATGGAGAGGTCTATGCCGGAAAGCAGTTTGTGAGCAGTCTGCATCCGGCTGTCACTTGCGGGCTGTTGAAGCAGAACAGCAGGGTGAAACCGGCTTACAGGCACCGGGTTGGGGGGCTGGAAAACACGTTTGGTATGTTTACCGCTTCGCTCGTTATCAAGCCGGGAAGGCTTCGTTACTTGAATCACAACCATTATCTCTATACTAACCCGGATGTGTGGTCGCCCGTTCGCGAAGGAGAAGTGGATCGCTTGCTGATAAGTTACCGTGCACCGGAAACAGCGGGGGATGTACGTCAAATAGACCTGCTGACTCCGATGTCATGGAAAGCCTGTTTGCCTTGGGAACATACGCTGTCGGGCAGACGGGGCGACGGCTATCGGGAGATGAAGAAACGCATGGCGGATGCTTGCCTTGCGTTGGCTGAGTCCCATTTACCCGGGCTGAGTGATTCGGTGGAACGCTGTTTCACCAGCACACCGCTCACCTGTCGTGACTATCTGCTTGTTCCCGAAGGTGCGGCCTATGGTGTACGGAAAGATTTCAGACAGTTCCTGACCACATGGTTTCTGCCGCGCACGCCTGTCCCCAACCTTTACCTCACGGGGCAAAGTCTGTTGCTGCACGGTGTGCAGGGAGTGACCATGACCGCCCTTTTGACATGTGCGGAATTGGTTGGGAAAGAATGGATGTGGAGGCACATTGTGGGTGAAGAAGCATGATTCCGTTCCCGTGCGGGTAAAAATGGCGTTTGATAAGTTGAATATTAAGGAAGTAAAAGGATTCTATAAAACAAAAATGAAAAGACTGTTTACATTATCGGTAGCTGTCTTCCTGGCTTGCATTGCGGTGTATGCACAGGAAGCTGCGATTGAGAAAGCAATGAAGCGATATAAGGATGTACATGCACTGACCGCTTCGGTCATGCGGACAAAACACAACGTGGCCGTAGTGGACGATGCTGTGACGGAAGGCAAGCTCTATTTCAAGGCACCGGGCAAGATGTGCATGATTTTTGAGGAATGTAACGACATGTTGCTCATGGATGACGGTGAGTTCACCATGGTCAATGCCGGTCAGCCCAGTGTGGCACGCGGAAAGACCAAGGAACAGTTTGACATCCTGGTAGCTGTGTTCAAGGAATCTGTGTTGGGACTGAAGGGCAGTGAATCTGTCGGGGCGGCAGATGTGAAGGTGACAAACGAAGGGAACCGTTTTGTGCTGACCGTCACCCCTGACGTGGCAGGAAATGCCAAGACCAGGCGACGGATGTTGTTTTCTTCTTTCGAGTTGACCGTGGATCTTCGCGCAGGCGAGTTCAAGAGTCTGCGGATGAACGAGCGGGGCGGGAACTATACGCAGTACGACTTTACGGGATTTGTGCTGAATGGTGACGTGTCTGATGAGGTGTTCCGGTTGCTGTCTCTCGCCCTATGAAACAAGAACTGGCAAACACTTGCCATATACCGGTACGCTTCAGCGAGATAGACTCGATGCGCCGTGTGTGGCACGGCACTTATGTGACCTACTTTGAAGACGGAAGGGAAGCATTTGGCCGGCAATATCCGGGTATCGGCTATGCCGATATGCAACGGGAGGGCATTTATGCTCCTGTCTATGACTTGCATCTCAGGTATTACGCACCGCTTCTGTTGAACGACGTGGCAGTGGTACATACCGTTTACGTTTATAAACCCGGTGCGAGATTGGACTATATATATAAGGTGTACCGCGAAAGCGACCGGAAACTATGTGCCGAGGGCAGTACCGTGCAGCTGTTCATCGACGTACAGGGAGAACTGATGGTGGACAAGCCCGCCTATTACGAAGCATGGCAACAAAAGTTCCTGGCTATGTGAACGGGGAAACCAAAAACAGCGGGTATCCGTAAGAGACTCCCGTCCGTTGGAATTTAAGAAAGCAGAAAGGGTTTTTATGATGAAACAGAAATTGGTTTTGGGGCTGTTGTTCGCCTGCTGGATGTTGGCGGCAGGCAAGGTTTGCGCGCAGCGTACCGTGGTGGAAGGAATTGTGACAGATTCCATCACGGGCGAACTTCTGCCGTATGCTTCACTCATGCTGGAGGGAGCAGATAACGGTACGCGCACGGACGACGATGGCCACTTTCTGCTGTCCGGCGACGGGAAGTTTGCCTTTCTGCTGGTTTCTTACGTGGGGTATGACACCAGGCGGATTCCTGTGAAACAGGGGCAAAGGCAATACATCGAGATTCGTCTCGCCCCCAACGGTATCCTGCTGGAAGAAGTGACCATCAAACCCGGGCGTGAACACTATAAGCGGAAAGGCAATCCTGCCGTCAGCTTTGTGAGGGAGGTGATAGCACGGCGCGATGACAACGACCCGCACACGCACGACTATTACCGGTACGATCAATACGAGAAGATGCTTCTCGCCATGAATGACTACCAGCCCAAGACGAAAAAAGGGAAGTTCGACTTCCTGACCGATTTTGTGGATACCCTGGAGGCAGGCACCAGCATTCTGCCGATTTCCGAGAAAGAACGGATTGAGACGGTCTACTATCGGCGTTCGCCCCGGTCGGAGAAGCGGCTTGTCAGAGGCAGCAAGTCTTCGGGTGTGGACGAGGTATTCTCGCGCGAAGGGATACAACAATTTCTTGATGAGGCTTTCCGTGAGGTTGATTTGTTTCAGAACAACATACCCCTTTTCCTGCAACGGTTTGTCAGTCCGCTTTCAAGCATAGGCCCCGGTTTCTACAAATACTATCTGCTCGACACGCTCCAGGTGGAAGGCCGTCCCTGTGTGGATCTGGGCTTTGCGCCTTTCAATTCGGAGTCGTTCGGGTTTACCGGACACCTGTTCGTTACGCTCGATTCCACCTACTTCGTGCAGCGGGCAGTGCTCAATGTGCCTCGTGACATCAACCTGAATTTCGTTTCGGCCATGACCATCGAGCAGACTTTCGACCGTGCACCTGACGGGACCCGCATCCTGACGAGGGACGACATCCGCGTAAACTTCAAGTTGAGCGAAAAGTCAAAGGGTATCTATGCCCAGCGCCTGCACGTCTACAGCGGACATTCTTTCCGGCAGCCCGATGGCGAACAGGCGGACATCTTCAAGGAAAGTGCGCCGGTCATCACCATGCCGGAGGCTTATCGCCGTCCGGAAGAATACTGGAATGAGAACCGGCCGGATATGGCTCGCAGGAAGAACCCGAATTCGGTGGAGAAACTCATGCAGAGACTTCGGGAGGTTCCTGTGTTCTATTTTACGGAGCGGGTGGTGTCAACGCTGGTGTCGGGATATATCCCCACCAACAAAGACGAGCGCAAAAACAAGTTCGATTTAGGCCCCATGAACAGCACTATCAACGGCAATGCCATCGAAGGCGCACGCTTCCGCGTGGGAGGTGGGACGACTCCCGTGTTCAGTCCCCACTGGTTTTTCGAGGGGTATGCCGCCTACGGCACACGGGACGAAAAGATGAAGTATGACGCCCTGGTGGAGTATTCTTTCACCAAACGTGAGAACTACCGTCTGGAATATCCCATGCATTCGTTGCGTTTCGAGTATATGTACGACATCAACAAACTCGGGCAAAACTACATGTACACCAGCAAGGACAACGTGATGTTGGCCATCCGCCGCAAGAAAGACACGCGGGCAACCTATTTGCGGAATGCCGAGTTGACCTACACGCGCGAGCACTACAACGGTTTCTCCTACAGTGCCGTTCTTCGCAACTTGCGCGAGTATGCCACGCCTTATGCGCCTTTCGAACGTTTCGGGGCAGACGGCAGTTTACAGTCGGTGGGACATTATGACATGACGGAACTGGAAATAGGGTTGCGCTACGCCTACAACGAGAAGTTCTACCAGACGCGCACGCAACGCATCCCCATTACCTACGATGCCTTTGTCTTCAATGTGAACCATGTGATGGCACGCAAGGGCTGGCTTGGCTCATCCTATAATTACCAGCGTACGGACGTGGGGATGCAAAAGCGTTTCTGGTTCTCGGCCTTTGGCTACCTTGATGTCATTCTGAAAGGGGGGAAAGTCTGGAACAGCGTGCCTTATCCCTTGCTGATTCTTCCCAATGCCAACCTGACCTACACGATTCAGCCCGAAACCTACACCAATATGAACGCGCTGGAGTTCATCAATGACGAGTACGCCTCGTGGGATCTGACCTATTACATGAACGGCAACCTGCTGAACCGTTTGCCACTGATTAAGAAGTTGCAGTGGCGGGAAGTATTCTGCTTCCGGGGTCTGTGGGGACACCTGACAAGCAAGAACGACCCGGAACGTGAGGGCAGGGCAGGGCTTTACCGCTTTCCGGACGATACATCCCGCTTGGGGCGTACCCCCTACATGGAGGCAAGCGTGGGGATTGAGAATATCTTCAAGTTACTTCGCATCGATTATGTCTGGCGTCTGAACTACCTCAACAACCCCGACATCCAGAAACACGGCATTCGCTGCACCATGCATCTGACATTCTGAACCGGAAGAAAAAACGGGCGGGACATTCCCCGATGAAGGGATTCCCGCCCGCTTCCTGATGG
>CAYPUJ010000060.1:0-15180 GCA_964413805.1 uncultured Bacteroides sp.
CTTTAACATTTTGATACTATTTTAAGAGAATGAAATAAGTTTAAATCACTTCAGTATGTGGTCTTGACGTGCATAAAGATAGGACATTTCAACAATCCATGTATCTATTTCCCGTAATATTAATACGCACTCCCGTCTTTACCTTTTACGATTTTCCGTTTCATATATGCTTGTGATTTCGGACAATACACCAAACATTTCAGGCATGTGGTACAATCGTAAATATTTATCATTTCATCTCTTGAAACATTCATGTTCCAGCTAATTCCATTTAATGCCTTTTGGGGGCATATATTCTGGCATATATTACAGCCTTCACATTTCGGTAATTGGATTTTGTTTTTATTCACTATCAGTGGCGCATTTGTCAGAACAGAACCCAGACATTGCGCAGATCCAAAATCTTCTGTAATGAACAGATTATTTTTACCAATATAACCGATACCGCTAAGTACAGCAATAGTCTTGTGCGGAAGAACAGAAGTTTTTGTAGTAAAATTAAAAGCTTTTTCTTCGATTAATCCATTATCTGATTGAGACGAAGCTTTATACCCGTTTATTATAAGCAGATTAGCCAATTTGTCAGCTATTAATCCTATCCTGTTCTCTGTCAGTGCATATTCATCATTCAAAACATGCACATAATTCGGGGTGTGACACACAGTCTCAATAAAATACGGATTTATGGCAATTCCGATTAGTATAGCAAAAGGAAATCCCCGGTTCTGCTGTATATCTAACATGGAAATGTCTACGAAACGGATAAAATCTACATTTTCATCTCTTAACTGTTGTTCAATCTCTAAATGCACGTTTTTCATTTCTCTTTTAGTGTCGGAGTTCATTAGTGTGGAATAAAGCTAAACGCTTCCTGAAATTACGTTTTGTTGCTATTCGCAACATCGCAAAGGTAAAGAAAGTTTAGCAAAGAGCGTTCGTTGTGAGCCGTTATTTTCTGCAAAGATACCGCTTTTATTATAAATCTTGAAAAGAAAGAAAATTGCCTTGAAAATCCCTCCTGTTTCTTTCCCTTTCCCTCTTATTTGCACTATCTTTGCCCCACCAACACAGACACAAAGAAAGCATTATGGCAGTAACTATAAAAAAAGTCACCACCCGGAGTGACCTCAAACGGTTCATCCGCTTTAACTATGAACTGTACAAGCACAACCCCTACTCCGTCCCCGACCTGTACGACGACATGCTCAACACGTTCAACAAGCAGAAGAACGCCGCTTTCGAGTTTTGTGAGGCCGACTACTTCCTGGCATACAAGGACGGGGAAATCGTGGGGCGTGTGGCTGCCATCATCAACCATCGTGCCAACCAGACGTGGAACAAAAACGAAGTGCGCTTCGGCTGGATAGACTTCACAGACGACCCGGAAGTGTCCGAAGCACTCATCCGCACCGTGGAGCAGTGGGGCAAAGAGCGGGGCATGACCCACATACAAGGCCCGCTGGGCTTCACCGACATGGATGCCGAGGGGATGCTGGTGGAGGGGTTCGACCAGCTGGGCACCATGTCCACCATCTACAATTTCCCCTACTACCCCCGGCACATGGAACGCCTGGGCTTCGCCAAGGATGCCGACTGGGTGGAGTACAAGATTTACATCCCCGACGCTATCCCCGAAAAGCACCGGCGCATTGCCAACCTCATCCGGCAAAAATACAACCTGCAAATCAAGAAATACACTTCGAGCAAAAAGATAGCCCGCGAATACGGTCAGGCCATCTTCGAACTTATCAACGAAGCCTACATGCCTCTCTATGGCTACTCGGCCTTGACGCAAAGGCAAATCGACCAGTACGTCAGAATGTACCTCCCCATCCTGGACTTGCGCATGGTGACCCTCATCACCGATGCCGACGACCGGCTGGTAGCCGTAGGCATCTCCATGCCGTCCCTCTCGCAAGCCCTGCAAAAGGCGCACGGTCGCCTGCTGCCTTTCGGGTGGTACCACCTGGTGAAGGCACTTTTCTTCAAGCGGCGTTCCAAGGTGCTCGACCTGCTGCTGGTGGCTGTCAAGCCCGAATACCAGAACAAGGGAGTCAATGCCCTGCTCTTCTCCGACCTCATCCCTGTCTACCAGCAACTGGGTTTTGTCTATGCCGAAAGTAACCCCGAACTGGAACAGAACGGCAAGGTGCAGGCACAATGGGACTACTTCAAGACCGAGCAACACAAGCGGAGGCGGGCATTTATCAAAGAAATCGGATAATCATCGCACAACTTGTCCGCCAACCATGTTTACCGGGCACGGCAGCATCATATCACGCTGCCTGTGCCCGGTAAAATTCTTTTTATCGGACGGGAATAAAGCTCCGGTTTCAGCAAATGAAGCAATAATTTATTGAGGAAAAGCGACATTGAAAAGGCAATCTTTCAAGGAGTGCGTTGGTTTCTGAAAGAAAGTTTGTACATTTGCATGGCAGCATTGGGCTGATGGACTGAATTATGGACACATTATTGAACGATAAGGAGACAAATTTATTCGACGGACAAGGCAATCTGCAGGCGCAAAACCCACCTGCCGCAGACTACACCGAAGAAAACATCCGACACCTGGACGACATGGAACACATCCGTGTGCGTTCGGGTATGTACATCGGACGCCTTGGCGACGGTTCGCAGAGCGACGACGGCATCTACGTGCTGCTGAAGGAGACATTGGACAACAGCATCGACGAATTCAAGATGGGTGCCGGCAAGAAGATAGAAGTCAACATCGAAGACAACCTGCGTGTCAGTGTGCGCGACTACGGACGGGGCATTCCCCAAGGCAAGCTCATCGAGGCCGTCAGCAAACTGAACACCGGAGGCAAGTACGACTCAAAAGCCTTCAAGAAAAGCGTGGGGCTGAACGGCGTGGGCCTCAAGGCTGTGAATGCACTGAGCAGCCGGTTTGAGGCACGCAGCTACCGCGACGGACGGGTGCGCACAGCCGTCTTCGAGCGGGGCGTGCTCGTAAGCGACACGACCGAAGACTCCACCGGAGAAACGGGTACCGCCATCTTCTTCGAGCCGGACAACACCCTCTTCACCGGCTATGCATTCCAGAACCAGTTTGTTGAAGCCCTGCTGCGCAACTACACATACCTCAACACCGGACTGACCTTCGTCTACAACGGGCAGCGCATCCTCTCCCGCCACGGCCTGGAAGACCTGCTCAAAGACAACATGACGAGCGAGGGACTCTACAACATCATCCACCTCAAAGGCGAGGACATCGAAATAGCCTTCACCCACACCAACCAGTACGGCGAAGAATACTACTCTTTCGTCAACGGGCAGCATACCACCCAGGGCGGTACCCATCAGAGTGCCCTGAAAGAACACCTGGCACGCACCATCAAGGAATTTTTCAACAAGAACTTCGACTATGCCGACATCCGCAACGGACTGGTGGCGGCCATTGCCATCAACGTGGAGGAACCGATGTTCGAAAGCCAGACAAAAACCAAGCTGGGCAGCAACAACATGTGGCCCGCCATCCCGCAGGAGAACAAACCGGCAGGTCCCAGCATCAACAAGTATGTGGGCGACTTCGTAAAGACAGAGGTGGACAACTACCTGCACAAGAACCCGCCGGAAGCCGAAATCATGCTCCAGAAGATACAAGACTCCGAACGGGAGCGCAAAGCCATTGCCGGTGTCACCAAGCTGGCCAGGGAGCGGGCAAAGAAAGCCAACCTGCACAACCGCAAGTTGCGCGACTGCCGCTATCACCTCAGCGACGGGAAGGGCAAGGAGCAGGAAGCACAGTCGTGCATCTTCATCACCGAGGGTGACTCGGCCAGCGGCTCCATCACCAAAAGCCGCGATGTCAACACGCAAGCCGTGTTCTCTCTGCGGGGGAAACCGTTGAACAGCTACGGACTGACGAAAGAGGTACTCTACAAAAACGAAGAATTCAACCTGCTGCAGGCTGCCCTCAACATCGAAGACGGCATGGAAGGGCTTCGCTACAACAAGGTCATTGTGGCCACAGATGCCGACGTGGACGGTATGCACATCCGGCTGCTGATGATTACGTTCTTCCTGCAATTCTTCCCCGACCTTATCAAGAAAGGGCACGTGTACATCTTGCAGACACCGCTGTTCCGCGTGCGCAACAAGCGGAAGACCTGCTATTGCTACACCGAGGAAGAACGCCTCCGGGCCATCGACGAACTGGGTCCCAACCCGGAAATCACCCGGTTCAAAGGGCTGGGAGAAATCTCGCCCGACGAGTTCCGCCACTTCATCGGCAAGAACATGCGCCTGGAGCCCGTCAGCCTGCGCAAGACCGACCTGGTGAACGAAATGCTGGAGTTCTACATGGGCAAAAACACCATGGAACGGCAGTCGTTCATCATCAACAACCTGGTGGTAGAAGAGGACCTGGTGAAAGAGGAATGACCGGGAACAGTCGGAAAAAACGAACACAGACACTACTTTTTGAATATCAGCAGACCCATTCATCATGACACGAGCCATTTTTCCCGGAACTTTCGACCCCTTCACGGCAGGACATGCGTCTGTAGTGAGGAGGGCACTGACATTTATTGACGAAATCGTGATAGGCATCGGCATTAACGAGAACAAGCACACCCACTTCCCCATTGCCAAACGCGAGGAAATGATACGGGCGTATTACCGGGACAATCCCCGCGTCAGCGTGCAGGCCTACGACAGCCTCACCATCGACTTTGCACGGCAGGTAAAAGCCAACCTCATCATCCGGGGCATCCGCACGGTGAAAGATTTCGAATACGAAGAAACCATTGCCGACATCAACCGCAAGCTGACCGGCATCGAAACCATCCTGCTCTTCACCGAACCGGAACTGACCTGCGTGAGTTCCACCATCGTGCGCGAGCTGCTGAGCTACAGGAAAGACGTGAGCCAGTTCCTGCCGGAAGGAATGAGGGTAAATGAAGACCAATAACGAGAATGAGAACAGATTTTTACACCGGCATCAGAAAACAATGAAGAAAACACTTCTGTACATCGTCCTGTCGGCCTGCACCTTGGCCGCACAGGCACAATCCGGCAGCAGGGAAGCCCTGCGCAAGCTCCAAATGGCAGAGTTTGCCATTACCAACCTCTATGTAGACACCGTGGACGAAAACCGGCTGGTGGAAAGTGCCATCGTCGAGATGCTCTCGCAACTCGACCCCCACTCCACCTACACCAACGCCAAAGAGACCAAAGAGATGAACCAGCCTTTGCAGGGAGGGTTCGAAGGCATCGGTGTACAGTTTCAGATGATTGAGGACACCTTGCTCGTCATCCAGCCCGTCAGCGGAGGCCCGTCGGAGAAAGTGGGCATCCTGGCCGGAGACCGCATCGTGGCCGTGAACGACAGTGCCATCGCGGGCGTAAAGATGAGCACCGAGGAAATCATGAGCCGGCTGCGCGGCCCCAAGAACTCGAAAGTGAGGCTGACCGTTGTACGCCGGGGCATAACCGACCTGCTGTCTTTCACCGTGACGCGCGACAAGATTCCCATCTACAGCCTCGACGCTGCCTACCTGATACAGCCACGCACCGGATACATCCGCATCAACCGCTTTGCCGCCACCACGGGCGAAGAATTCCTCAAAGCACTGAAAGACTTGCAGAAGAAAGGCATGAAAGACCTCATCCTCGACCTGCAAGGCAACGGGGGCGGTTACCTCAATGCCGCCATCGACCTGGCCAACGAGTTCCTGGACCAGCGGGACCTGATTGTCTACACCGAAGGAAGGTCTACACGCCGCAGCGACTTCCACGCCAAGGGCAACGGCAACCTCAAGACCGGACGGCTTGTCGTCCTGGTGGACGAATACTCTGCCTCGGCCAGCGAAATCGTCACCGGTGCCATACAGGACTGGGACCGTGGAGTGGTGGTGGGCCGGCGCACCTTCGGCAAGGGACTGGTGCAACGTCCCATCGACCTGCCCGACGGCTCCATGATACGCCTCACCGTGGCACGCTACTACACCCCTGCCGGACGCTGCATCCAGAAGCCGTATGACAGCGACAGCGAAAACATGCTGGCCAAGTACCACAGCGACCTGCTCCAACGCTTCAACCACGGCGAACTGATGCATGCCGACAGCATCCACTTCCCCGACTCGCTCAAGCACCAGACACGCCGCCTGGCACGCACCGTCTACGGCGGAGGAGGCATCATGCCCGACTTCTTCGTGCCCATCGACACCACCCGCTACTCCGACTACCACCGCAACCTCGTGGCCAAGGGCGTAATCATCCGCAGCACGACGGGTTACATCGAGCGGCACCGGCAGGAACTGAAGGAACAGTACAAGGACTTTGAGGCATTCAACAGGAAGTTCGAGATAGACGCTGCTTTTCTGGAGGAGGTACGCACACTGGCAGACAAAGAAGAAGTTACCTTCGACGAGACGCAATACAACCACTCGCTCCCCCTCATCAAGACGCAACTCAAGGCGCTCATCGCCCGCGACCTTTGGGACATGAACGAATATTTCGAGGTAATGAACACCACCGACCCCATCGTGCAACAAGCCTTGCGGGTATTGAACGACGGCATATACGAAACAATCATCCGATAGGCCCAAGGCAGGATGAGACGCTGGTTTTAAGGCGTTTACTCCATACATATACCGTCCGTCTTCCATGCTTGTACGGGATTCGTTCCACACCTGTACGGCTTCTGTTCCGTACCTGCATGGAATCTGTTCCGTACCTGTACGCAACAAATGCCCTGCAGGCAAACAAAACGGGTGTGCCGCACAAACCGGCACACCCGTTCCGTTTTTTATTGCTTTCCCGCAGAAATTCAGCCCAATGCCTGTTCGATGTCGGCAATGATGTCCTCCGCGTTTTCAAGACCCACCGAAAGCCGGATGAGGTCGGGACGGACACCGGCCTCGATGAGTTGCTCATCGGAGAGCTGGCGGTGCGTATGGCTGGCGGGGTGGAGCACACAAGTACGCGCATCGGCCACATGGGTCACGATGGCCACCATCTTGAGCGAGTCCATGAAACGGATGGCCACGTCGCGTCCGCCCTTCAGGCCGAAGGAGATGACACCGCACGAGCCACCGGGCATGTACTTCTGCGCCAGTTCGTAATATTTGTTGCCCGGCAGGCCGCAGTAGTTCACCCATGCCACTTCCTTGCGGTTTTGCAGGTACTCGGCCACGGCCTGTGCGTTCCGGCAGTGGTGCGGCATACGCAGGTGAAGGGTTTCCAGCCCCAGGTTGAGCAGGAATGCGTTCATGGGCGACTGTATGCTGCCCAGGTCGCGCATCAGTTGTGCGGTGGCCTTGGTGATGTAAGCCATGCGGCCGAAAGCCTTGGTATAGGTCAGTCCGTGGTAGGATTCATCGGGAGTGCACAGGCCGGGGAACTTGTCGGCATGGGCTTCCCAGTCGAAGTTGCCACTGTCCACGATGCAGCCGCCCACCGAAACAGCGTGCCCGTCCATATACTTGGTGGTGGAGTGTACCACGATGTCGGCTCCCCATTCGAAGGGACGGCAGTTGATGGGTGTGGGGAAAGTATTGTCTACGATGAGGGGCACACCGTGTGCGTGGGCGATGCGGGCAAACTTCTCGATGTCGAGCACTTCCAATGCAGGGTTGGAAAGGGTTTCGCCGAAGAGGGCCTTGGTGTTGGGACGGAATGCCTTGGCGATTTCCTCCTCCGGGTCGTCGGGGTTGACGAAGGTGACCTCAATGCCCAGCTTCTTCATGGTCACGGCGAAGAGGTTGAACGTGCCCCCGTAGATGGTAGACGAGCAGACGAAATGGTCGCCTGCCTGGCAGATGTTGAAGACGGCGTAGAAATTGGCAGCCTGCCCGCTAGATGTCAGCATGGCGGCCACGCCCCCTTCCAGGGCGGCAATCTTGGCGGCTACAGCATCGTTGGTGGGATTTTGCAGGCGGGTGTAGAAATATCCGCTGTCCTCCAGGTCAAACAACCGCGCCATTTGCTCACTTGTGTCATATTTGAATGTGGTGCTTTGGTAGATGGGGAGCACACGAGGCTCACCCTTTTTGGGAGACCACCCGGCCTGTACGCAGAGGGTTTCCGGTCTGAATCGTTTTGCCATAATGTCGTTGTTTCTTGATTTTCTTATCTATTAACGTATAAGATGACGCAAAAGTACGGAAAATAAAGTACTTTTGCACATCATAACGAGAAAATAAGGATGAATGCCTGCATTTTGCCAATGCATTGCTCTCAAAATGCAGATATACTTCAAATGCTGTTTCATATATACTTCAACAGCCAACGGATATATACTGCGATGGCAAAGTTAGTATATATTCATTTTCAGCCGCTATTGCAGGGGCACATTACGGACGTTCATAAAATAAGAGAATCTGCGTATGGGACGACTTCTGTTTGTATGCCTGTTGATGTGGGTATCGTTGGCCGCAGCGGCACAGCGACAGTATGACACACCCAAGCGGGGAGAGGGAATCACCACTTTCCTGGAACGGAACGGCCGTCCGGGACAGGCTTATTACGAGGAATTCGTGCGGTTGAACAAGAAGCGGCTGCGTGGCCGGAATACCTTGCTGCTGGGAGTGAAGTACGAACTGCCACCCTTGCACACCAAAGGCAACGGCGGCACAGCCAAGGGGAACACGCTCTACGTTCCTCTGTTCGGCAAGAAAAATGCCCAGGTGAAAGTCACCGGCAACCGTTTGAAGGGAGCCTGCTTCTACGTCGTGAGCGGACACGGCGGCCCCGACCCCGGTGCCATCGGCAAGATAGGGAAAGTGGAACTGCACGAAGACGAGTATGCCTACGACGTGGCCCTGCGCCTGGCCCGCAACCTGATGCAGGAAGGAGCAGAGGTGCGCATCATCATCCAGGATGCCGAGGACGGCATCCGCGACGACCGCTACCTGTCCAACAGCAAACGGGAAACCTGCATGGGCGACCCCATTCCCCTGAACCAGGTGGAACGGCTCAAGCAACGTTGCACGAAGATTAACGAGTTCTACCGGAAAGACAGCAAACGCTTCGACTATTGCCGCGCCATCTTCCTGCATGTGGACAGCCGCAACAAACGGGCACAGACCGATGTGTTCTTCTACCATGCATCCGGCAGCCGGTATGGCAGGCAACTGGCTTCCACCATGAGGCAGACGTTTGAGCAGAAATACAGGCAGCACCGGCCCAACCGTGGTTTCAGGAGCAATGTCAACCCGCGCAACCTCTATGTGCTGCTCAATGCCGTCCCTGTGTCCGTGTTTGTGGAGTTGGGCAACATACAGAACTCATACGACCAACAGCGGTTCATCCTCAGTTCCAACCGGCAGGCACTGGCCAAATGGATGACCGAAGGATTCATCGCCGACTACCGGGCGTGCCACCCGTGAAAGTGTGCGCGGAACAGGGTTTCTCCCGTTAAGCCCGATAAAAAAAGCGGAAGCCTCCTGTCCTGTCAGAACGGGAGGCTTCCGCTTTTTTGCTGTTTCCGGGGAGAAACTTATTTCTTGTGGTTCTTGTAACGGCTCATGAACTTGTCCACACGACCGGCCGTGTCAACCAGTTTCGACTTGCCGGTGTAGAACGGGTGGGAAGTACTGGAGATTTCCAGCTTGACCAGCGGATAGGTCTCGCCTTCAAACTCAATGGTCTCTTTGGTGTTTGCAGTGGAGCGAGACAAGAACATATCACCGTTCGACATATCTTTGAACACAACCGGACGGTAATTCTCGGGATGGATTCCTTTTTTCATTTCGCTATTTGTTTTATTAATGTTTTTGATACGTTTTTATTGTTTTGGTAATCAACTGTAGTGTAATGGTCAATTTTACAGGCCGCAAAGATAGCGCATTTCTCCCGAAAAGAAAAAAAGTTTCCCGGAAAAATAGGTTTATCCTTTTTAATTTCTGAATTTTGCAGGGTGAAACCAAAAGAAATCGCGTATATGAAGAAATTACTGCTTTTGTTTGCAGGAGCACTTTGTGTCCTTGCACTTTCCGCCCAAAAGCCGCAGAAGCTCTACAGCGTAGCCTTCTACAACCTGGAAAACCTGTTCGACACCCTCCACGATGCCGGCAAGAACGACTGGGAGTTTCTGCCCGACGGCAGTTACAAGTGGACGGGAGAGAAGTATCGTGCCAAACTGGAGAACCTGGCCAAGGTGCTCGGCTCGCTCTCGAAGGACAAGGTAGAACAAGGACCGGCCTTCATCGGGGTGGCCGAGGTGGAAAACGGCCGTGTGCTGGACGATTTGCTCAGACAACCCTCCATTTCGCACTACCGCTACATCCACTACGAAGGACCGGACCGCCGGGGCATCGACTGCGCCCTGCTCTACGACCCGGCACAATTCAGCGTCAAACATTCCAGACTGGTGCTGTCCGAACCTTTCAACGGCGACACGGTGCACCTGACGCGCGGCTTCCTCGTTGTGGACGGCGAGCTGGCGGGAGAACGCCTGTGCGTCATCGTCAACCACTGGCCTTCACGCGGAGCCGATTCGCCCGTGCGCATCCATGCGGCACGGCAAGTGAAAGCCTTGGGAGACTCTCTGCTGCGCGAAGACAAAAAGCTGAAACTCATCGTCATGGGCGACATGAACGACGACCCAATGGACGAAAGCCTGGCCACACTGGGTGCGTACAAATATGTGAAGGAAGTGAAAAAAGGACAGTTTTACAATCCCTGGTGGGAAACGCTGGAAGACCGGGGAGTGGGGACACTGCTCTACCGTGGCAAATGGAACCTGTTCGACCAGATACTCCTCTCCAGAACGCTGCTGAAGAAAAAGCGGGGGCTTCGCTACGACCACAACGAAGTGTTCGTGCGCGACTACCTGATTCAGCAGGACGGCAAGTACAAAGGTTCTCCGCTGCGCACGCACGGCGGGCGGACATGGCTGAACGGCTACAGCGACCACTTGCCGACCATCGTTTACCTGAAGAAATAAGGAACTGGCACACCGCACCCGGCCAGATGTTTGCAAGGTGGAGTTTGCAAATCGTTCCGCCGCTATGCTTCCACCTTCTGAACCGGCCAAATTTGTGGACGACGGGACATGATTTTGCACCGTCTCCATACACCTTTTTGGCAAAGAATGATTACTTTTGCAATAGATTTATAAACCACTAATAATAAACTTTCAAGCAAAATGGTTAATTACAAAGATCTGGGCCTCGTGAACACAAGAGCGATGTTCGCAAAGGCTATCAAGGGCGGATATGCAATCCCTGCCTTCAACTTCAACAACATGGAGCAGCTGCAAGCCATCATAAAGGCTGCCGTGGAAACCAAATCTCCGGTTATCCTGCAGGTATCCAAGGGTGCACGCAACTATGCCAACCAGACATTGCTGCGCTACATGGCCGAGGGTGCCGTGGAATATGCCAAGGAATTGGGTTGCGCCCATCCTGAAATCGTGCTCCACCTGGATCACGGCGACAGCTTCGAGCTTTGCAAGTCCTGCGTAGATATGGGCTTCTCTTCAGTGATGATCGACGGGTCTCACCTGCCTTATGAAGAGAATGTGGCTTTGACCAAGAAGGTGGTTGAGTATGCCCACCAATACGACGTGACCGTAGAAGGCGAACTGGGCGTTCTGGCCGGTGTGGAAGACGAAGTATCTTCCGATCACCACACCTACACCAATCCCGAAGAAGTTATCGACTTCTCGACCCGTACCGGTTGCGACAGTCTGGCCATCTCCATCGGTACTTCCCACGGTGCATACAAATTCAAGCCCGAACAGTGCCACGTTGATCCCGCTACCGGTCGTCTGGTACCTCCTCCTTTGGCATTCGACGTGCTGGATGCAGTGATGGAGAAACTGCCGGGCTTCCCCATCGTGCTCCACGGTTCTTCTTCCGTTCCCCAAGAATATGTGGACATGATCAACCAGTATGGCGGCAAGTTGGAAGCAGCCATCGGCATTCCCGAAGAAGAGTTGCGCAAGGCAGCCAAATCCGCCGTTTGCAAAATCAACATCGACTCCGACTCCCGTCTGGCTATGACGGCTGCCGCCCGCAAGGTATTCGTTGAGAAGCCTGGTGAGTTCGACCCGCGTAAATACCTGGGTCCGGCCCGCGACGAAATGGAGAAGATGTACAAGCACAAAATCATCAATGTGCTTGGTTCCAACGGCCAACTGGCTGAATAACAGATTCCACCGTCTGTAGTTTTTGGACTATTCCATAATGCTGATGGGGCTGTGCCTGAACGTAAGTTTTGTGGCACAGCCCCTGAAGTATGTAAGAATGCGTAAGTACTTATGAAAATCGTATTTATTATATACGCCATATCATGGCTTGCACTCCTGTTGATTATTGTGGTCTTGAGATTGAAATTGGTCGAAATCAAAGTAACAAATAATAAAGTAAAAAGCATATTCAAAGTAGAAGAAACCATATTATTCAAATATCATTGCAGAATATGGTTTTAATATAGCCTCAACCGCCAGGCATACTTCAACTGCCAGGAACCATAGGTTCAAGTGCCAATGATTATATAATAAAATGCCGATAATCCTATAATCAAGTGCGGTTGAAACTATATTCCTTGACTATGCCTGATTTTACTTCACACTTTATCCTTAATATTACCGGTTTACTTCACAGTCGGGTGCAAGTCTTCCTGAAAAACTGCACTGTTCATGTTTTTCTTTCCCGGATCGGTTCATATATGCGAAAATAGCACGTTTTTGCGACCAACAAATAAACCATGAAAAAACACTGCGGAGGAAGCCATGCAGCCGGAGATTGCAATGAATCTGCCCAAAATGACAAGTCGGCCAAAGCGGAAGTGAAAGAGAAAAAGACTGAAAGCCGGATAGGGCACGGACTATCTCTTGAAGATTCTAGAAAATCAGATGCGTTTGTCCTGACAAAGCGATTGTTTTTATTAGAAAAACTGTATCTTTGCAACGTGCCTTTCACGCCGATACCATCCAGATGGTGCGGCAGGGTGGGCGGCATATACATAAAAAGGCGTTACTGGACGCTTTGGTTTTGACATTCTAAGAATCTCGCAAATTCATCGGTTAGTCAAAAACAAAGCAACGGGAACGCCCCAAGGGTGTTTTATATGTAAAGCCATTCTTGTATCTTGCCAGCAAGATGCAAGGATGTGGATTATATACAAACATCGGCGTGGGGCTTTCGGCGTTGCTCGTTTCGACTAACCGGGCAATGCGAGAGCCTTTAGAATGTGGAACGGGTGACAGACTGGCTCCACGTTTTTTTGTGCGTATGCGACCATGAAAGATAGTTAATCTGTCCGGGAGCCGACAGAAAGCAGATTAATGTGCTTATGATGGATAGCGTATCTCTCCCCCGATGGTTGGATGACTATATATTCGTCCAGCGACATGCCAATTATTGTCCTTCCAACGCGAATATGACCGTTATTGATTGGGATAAAAGTAATGTACTGAATTATCTGGGTACTTACTTCCCACGCAGTTATGCGGAGGCATATTGCATCTTTCACCGGTATTTCGCAGATGCCTTGCCGGACTGGCTTAATCGGGATAAGATTTCTGTTTTTGATTTTGGGTGCGGAACAGGTGGAGAGATAATCGGGCTGTTGGCTGCTATCGATGAACTTTTCCCTAATGTGAAACAAGTTGAAGTAACAGTTCTGGATGGAAATTATGCAGCACTTCGTATCTTTGAAAATATAGTAAAAGTATATTCAACTCATACAAAAGTCAATATCCAGTGCAAAGTTATTCCTGAAATAGTTGAGGATTTCTATGATTTAGGTATCCTCAACACGATTGTTACCCAAGATTTTGATATTATTATGTCATTCAAGGCAATTTGTGAGTTTGTCACAAAAGATCGTTTTGAAAAACAGAATGCATATGAACATATTGCAAAGAACTTACTCCCTAAATTGACTTCTTGTGGCATAATGCTGTTAGTGGACATTAGTACCTATAATAATATTTCGCGTGAATGGTTGCCTTTGATGATGGATGAGGGATTAAGCCGTGTGGATTGCCAAGTTGTAATGAGAAATGCGGGGTATAACCAGAAGTTCAAGGTTTCACATTCCCGGCGTAAAAATGATACGAGTAAGGTCGTTTGGAGAATAATACAAAAATGATACAAAATGAAAAAAGATTGGATGGTAAAAGAATCTGAATTGGATGAATATCAGATTAAAGCATTGATGGCTACTCTTGATAAGTCAGGAATAGTAACAGGATGTGCAGGTAGCGGTAAATCTGTTCTTGCTTTGATAAAAGCACAACGCATTCAGAATGAGCGGGGGGATAACTATCAGGTTATAGTTTATACAAAAGCCTTGTGTAGTTATATGAACTCCGGTAGAAAAGACTTGGGGCTTCATAATAAGTTCCTTTATCATAAAGAATGGAAGTGGAAAAAGATTCCCAAGACTTATGCCAATGGGATTACTTACATGATATATGATCGAGATGAGCAAGGCAATCTCGTTCCGAACAAACCTACATCAGACTATGTGATAGTTGATGAAATACAAGATTTTACGGAAGCTGAAATTCAAGAGTTCATAAAAGCCACAAACAAGTGTTTCTTTTTCTTTGGAGACTCTGCCCAATCTATTTATGCACAAAAGAAAGATACAATGTCTGTAGATGAGATAGGCTATCTCTTATCAAGAGGAGAAAAGCCTAAAGATTGGCATCTGTACTACAATTACCGCTTGCCGATAGGCGTTGCCAAATTTGTCCAATACATTGGTGTAGATCTGCCCCCTTTCGATGAAACTACGTATAGAAATTTAGTGGATTCCATTCCTTACATATTAAAATATGCCAGTCTGGAAGAGCAAATAAAAGCGGTTAAAGACATAATACAAAGAAAAGATTTGTCTGATGTGGCTGTGTTATTACCGCAAAATGAGATGGTAAAGAAGGTCAGTGGCCTGTTGCAGGCTTCGGGCCTAAATGTGGAAATGAGATACAATGGAGAACATGTACGTGATAACAAGGACTCACTAAATTTTTCCACCACTAATCCTAAAGTAATGACTTACCACAGTGCCAAAGGATTACAATTTGAGACGATTTTTTTACCTTGCATGGATTTGTTTGTAGACGAAGGTGATTTGCGTAAGGCTTTGTATGTGGCTATGACACGTACATATAAAGATTTGTATGTGATGTATAGTGAATCGCCGCCTATGCTCTTTTCAATGATACCCGGAGATTTGTATAAAACCACAGATGTAGAA
>CAYPUJ010000061.1:0-15095 GCA_964413805.1 uncultured Bacteroides sp.
TATGTGGAATAGTTTGTCCCCGATATTTTGCGAAACAAACTGCATAGGCAATTTAGCGTATATTTCTGTCGTTTTGATAGAAGTATGTCCCATCATAAATTGCAATACTTCTTTAGGGATGCCTTGCCCAAGGGCTACTGTGCAAGCAAATGTATGCCTTGCGCAATGAGTGGTTAGTGGAAAAGAACATCCCAATGCCATGCCTATTCCTTTCAGGAACTGGTTATACTTTTGGTTAGAGGTTATCTCCATTTTATATTTGTTACGTTCCAATATCTTTCGGGTAATTGGTAGAATTGGTGTTACAAACTCATTGCCGGTTTTCATACGGTGTCCGTCAATGTAGTCCTTCCCGTCTATCGAAACGATATGCTTCTCATAATCAAATGATTTAGCATCACTATAAGCCATCCCTGTAAATGTTTGGAAAAGGAAGAAGTCTATGTACTTATTCATTATGGCATCTGTACTTTCCTCACGCATACGGATGAGTTTTTTTAGCT
Source organism: uncultured Bacteroides sp. (assembly GCA_964413805.1). Lineage (GTDB taxonomy): Bacteria > Bacteroidota > Bacteroidia > Bacteroidales > Bacteroidaceae > Bacteroides. Next base: position 504 of record CAYPUJ010000061.1, read on the forward strand.
GCCTTTCGGTAAGATAAGGTCGGTCAGACTTGTCTCCACGTTTGTCTTGGAAACGTTCGTATGGGTTCTCCTTGATAAGTCCAAGACGGAAAGCCTCATTCACATATGCCTTAAAGCGTTTATGGTAATTGTGTAAGGCTGCCTGGCTTCTTACGATTGGTTTCCCTTTGGTAGTGTAAGTTTGTTCTTCTCTCAGGAAAAGATCAAACTGATAGATGTGTTGCAGAGTTATATCATCAAAGGTCTTGAATTTACCAAACCGTTCCAAAGCTTTATAGGTGGTAAAATGCCCCTTGCGTGTGCCTTCACGAAGTGGACGGTTGTTTATACGTTCCCTAAGCCACGCCATGAAATTACGGCGGTTGCCACCATCTGTGCTAAGATAGGTTTTGAATTGGGCAATGGTCATATCATCCTTATTCACCTGCATAGCAATAAGGATATGCTCAAATTTGGTTATTCGCTTTTGAATTTCCTCGTTGATGATAACGGCACGTGGATGATTGACAACAATTCCATTCTCCCATTGGGTGAGAGTAACACTATGCCCTGAATGGAAATAACAGCGTTCTCGTTGGAGGCACACAACGATTTCGATTGCTCCTGCCACTGTTTCCGTGGCTTTCTTCTTTCGGTTGAAGAATAATCTAATGTACTTGCTCATAATGGTAACACATTTGTGAGTTTGGTAACACAGCTACGGTAACACAAAACCCGTCCTAAATCGACTTTTTATGTCCTACTATGTCCCATTCACTCGTTTTTTTTAATGGTGATACCACGGAGTGAATCAATCAAAATGAGCGTTAACTCATTGAATATCAGTAAAAGCTCTGATATAAAAGAAAAAGGTCCTCATTGCTGAAGACCTCTTCCTGGTGATCCGCTTGGGGCTCGAACCCAAGACCCCAACATTAAAAGTGTTGTGCTCTACCAGCTGAGCTAGCGAATCTAAACCTCTTATTGCCGTTAAGCAGGTGCAAAGGTACGAATTCTTTTTAAGCCTGCAAATTTTTTTCTCTTTTTTTCGTTGGGATTAGTGCCGGATGATAGCTAACGGCAACGGTATCTGATTTACCAGTTCAAGAAAATTAGGGAATCTTTCTTTAGGAGAGGGTATTTCTTTAAACTGGAAAGAAACTGTTACAGGTCTGTCTACATCATTCACAGCATCCAAAGAGTTTTAATCGCCTCACGTATTAATGAAGCATAGCGGTTCTTCCCCTTATGAATTATAGTATATTGTTCACACTGTAGACACATTCCAAAAACATTAATGTACTAATAGTGACGATTTTCCAAAATTACATCTAACATACGAGTACATTTCTTATATTCTTCTTTATGCTGTAGCATAAAATTATTGCAATCCTTTGCTATGTCAATCCATACTCTATTGCCTCTATTATGTAAAAAACGATTCCAAGTATCTACCGATAAATAAGTTGGAGGTACATTTTCAAGTTCTTCTCCTGTCGCAGTATAATCATTTTTTGCCATAAACATATCAGCAATTAACCATACGACGGACATATCAAAATATTCAGTCATCTGGTTTGGCTTCAATTCTTTACGGGACAGAAATGTTTTAATCAATCCAACAGATTGGGAGATCCAGTCACCCAAAATCATACCATCCTCACAGAACCCCCTAAGTGATTCTTCACCAGGAAGTGGTTTCAGTATATCCAGATGATAATTTTTAGTAAAGAACACACGGGCAATCGTCTCCGTTGTGTACGACGATTCATTTATCCCTTTATCTTCAAGATATCTTTCCACATAACGCTCAAAAAAATGAGAAGATAACAAAAACACAGTGCCTTGCCTACAGTATGCAGCCCAAGTATGATTCTCATGACGAAAAGTAAGAAAAAAGTTAGGATAACCTGTTGCACAAGCATCTTTCTTGGAATAAGCATAGAATACACCATACCACGTATTTTTACGTTTCGTTATAAAATCCGTCCTCCAAAGCCATGGATAAGAACTCCGTTGCATACGCAGTCTCCTGAATTTGGAGAAAAATTTATTTAATCTTGAGTCAACCTCTTTTTGATAATCAGCTTGTATCTCAGAGGCTATTTCCAACAGGCTCATCGTATGCACTATCATGATACTACTTATTATTCTGCAATTGCGTATAAATTTCGTTTATAACACTACTTTCAGCACCATTAATATTTTTATTTTTGTAATATTCGTAGACTCTTTTCAACACATTCTTATCAGCAGGTAATGCCGCTTGAACATCATCAAGAATATTGGGATATTGCTTTTTAAGGAAATCTTCAATCTTATTTAGCGCACGATATCTGGCTTTTGACTTTAAATTCCGTCTATTATATTCATCTATGATTCGTTTTTTAAGTTCATTCCATTTCATAATTCAAGACTTTTTCAATAAAACATATTATACTTCTTATACTTCCAACTTTGACTTCCAATCCTCAATCTTTACCTCTATTTTTTTTGCATTCGTACCGCTTGTAGATTCTGCTACTACAACTTCAATCTTAATATCACTTAAATAGGTCGAAGCTTTTTGCCCATTGCATATGATTTTGCGAATATTAGGATACCGTTTCAGTAAACTGTCTATGTCGTTCAGTTCCTCTTCCATGATATTCCCATCCGTACTTCCCTCACGCTTACAACACGCAAAGACATCCCATAAGGCTATATGATGTTCTTTCAAGCACGCTAATTTCTCTTCATAACTTTTGAATTCCTCACCATCTTTTCTGAATAGCTTATAAATAATCTTCCAAAAGCTATTACGACTGGAAGCATAATATTCTCTTTTCTCCAAAGACTTATCACCCGGTATTGTTCCTAACACCAGTATTTCAGAATCTTCATCAATCATCGGCGGCAATGATATTTTTGACCGATCTTCAACGCACAAATGATTTGTATCCATTCGATTACTGGTTATTTTAATACGCCCTTCCTTTATTAATCCTTCAAACTTCTCAATATTCATATCGGTGATATTAAAATCACTGGCATAGAAACCAATATTCCTCATCTTGTTTCTAATCGTTTTTTGTTTATCAGGTGTTGCATTACACTTTTCACCGATTAGTTCTCTTAATTTGTCTACTTCAGACTTCGTAAATTCTTTTTTCCTGTTCATTTTATTTTTGTTATTTTTCGTTTGTACACAGGAGCAATGCCAATGGAAGGCAATTGACATCCTTCGCGCAAGACCAGAAAATAGTTTCCGGGAGTATCCGGAATCTGTTTCTTATCATCAATCTGAGGATTGAATAATTTAAAATCTGTTTCCATAATTAATTATCTGTTCGTTTTTCAGGTGAGTTCCATCAGCATAGCGAATTGAGAGAATAAAATCAGAAAGATAATGCCACAAACAACAGAAACGATAAATGCACACAAGCCGGCTACGTCCCATTTATGCTGCGTTCTACTGAAATCAGCAATACTCGCCCAATACTTTTCTTCCCAAGCCCATCTGTTACCGTTGATTCCCAATATTACACTGATTACTATACCGGCTATAGTGGCTAAAATATCTATATACCCGGTATCGGCAACAAGAACCAAAAGGCCGATTGCAATGGCCAATACTAATGGCCAATAAATCCCGTGCACTATACCCCATAGCCATGAAAAGTAAAAAGCTCCCCAATTCCATCGGTCGATTTCAGGAGGTTCTTCTTCTTCATATTCCGGAGATACAGACTCCACACTATTTGCTTTCTGCTTGTCAAACGTAACCAGTTCTTTTCCGCAATTTGGGCATAGGAATGTCACGCCTGGCTGATTCGGAGCTTTTATCACTTCGTGGCAATACGGGCACTGCACTTGTTCTGTGTAAATACTGTTTTCTGACATACGCTATATATTACTTTTTGTTTATCCAATGTTCTACACGTTGTTATTCAGACCTCAACTTTATCTGGAGATGTTTCTGAGAAATTGATTCCCAACTGATGTCGGATTATTGCCAATTATCAAAACCTATTAAGTCACAGAAAGCCATTACCCAACATATCAGAAATAAAAATCCTAAAAACGTCAGGATATAATAAAGTCCTTTCGCATCTGTCACTGATTGGCTTTTATCTGTCTCCGCTTGCCTGACGCCTATCACCGGCTGCTTGATGTCTGTCTCCGCTTGCCTGACACCTATCACCGGCTGCTTGACGCCTATCTCTGGTTGCTTTACACCTTTTACCGACTGTTTCACACCTATCTCCGATGAACGGAGAGGACGTACTCCTGTAGAGGTAGAAATCCCATGTTGTTCTTTCATAATAACAATGCATGTTTTTCGCCCGGATTCTTAGACGTGTTTACAAAAAGAAAGTGTGGAATCACATCATCTATCTTGTCTTAGGCTCTGGTAAAACCCGAATGTAAATAGACAATATCCCCACACTTGTGATGTATATGGCTTGAACAAGCATATACAGACAAGCGATGAGCGTGATTGCCATACCTTACATTCATTTTGAGTTTACCAGACTTCAAGACAAAGGCAGAAGCTACACTTTCATCAACTAACCAATATGTAAATTTGCCGGCGGCCAAGGCTCACCTGCACGACAAAGATACAAAGTTTTAATTGAGAAACAAACTCATAAAGGGGATATTGTGTATTTAATTTGTTTAAATCAATCAGCAATGAATTCGTAAAGATCGGGGTCTTCATACTTCAAGTCGTACTCCGTCGGATCAATGTCCCAAGGGTTGATGTCCCCGTCGCCGTCCATCGTCATGTTGGGGCGGCTCCACAAATCCATTTCATCGTACTTGCTCCGTTTGAAGTTGGAGAGCAGCCTCGCCTTCCCCTGCCGGATGAGTGCATCGCATTGTTGGGTGGTGAGGGGCGTGGGGGAAATGATTTCGTAGTATCGCACCGTCCTCACGGGTGTACGGTCCTCCACTTTGTAGTTTCCGTTGGCAAGTTTCCTTACCTCGTATTCCCTTTCTACAGGAACGGTTTCCACTTCTACCACATAGCGGTGCAGCTTTTGGGCACAGAGCATGGACGGAAGCAGGGCGAGCACGGCCAGCAGGCAGATGATTCGGTGGGTAAATCGGCAGGTCATTTTCATATCTACATCGGTTTTAAAAGGGTTATACATTCAGTCTCAGAGTTACGAATTCCGTTTCAGCGCGGCTTCATACACTTGCCTTACCCGTTCGCGCAGGTGTTGCGGACGTATCACCTCCAAAGAACGGCTGCGCGACAACAGTTCCATGACAAAATCGTTCGTGATGCGCAGGCGCAGGGAGATGCGGAATTCCTCGGGCGTATCGGCCAGCACGGTTTGCGAATGGTGCAGCGGCACAGACTTCAGGAACTTGCCGTCGAGGGCATCGTAGCGCAGTTCGATGTCCTCCACCGGGATGTCCTGCTGGTCCCAGATGCCGTAGCAGTCTTTGAACAACGACTGTACGTCTATCGACTGGTCGCGTTCGAAGTGCTCGTTGTCCACTATCTGCAACCCGTGGATGCGGTCTACGCCAAAAGTCTTCAGCGTGCCTTCGTCGTATGCCAGGAGATACCAACGCTGGTTGGACTCCTTCAGGTAGTGGGGAAGCACTTTCTTTGCCACCATCCGGTCTTCGTGGCGCACCAGCAGATACTGAAACGTCACGGGATGCAGGTCCTTGATGGCGAGTATCAGCGGTGCCAGCCACTCGCTGTGCAGCGGGCGGTGGTGCTCGGGCAACACGTAGGCAGAGAGCGCGGCATCGTCCTCCAGCGCGTTGAGCAGGTCAAAGTTCAGCAGCAGCTGTTCGTAGCGTCCCAGCAGTTCGTCGTCCTGTTCGGCAATGTGGTATCCGCCACGCTCGCGGTCAAACTTAATCCGGATGCCAAACAGTTCGCTGATGCCATCGATGTCGCGCTGCAAGGTGCGCGTGCTCTTTCCCGTATAGCCCCTGACCTCCATGCCGAGTGCCACGTAGCGTTCCAGTTCTTCGGTCGGCACGTATGTCTTGCTGCCTTTCAGCTTGTTGACAATAATCAACATCCTTTGCAGTCCTTCCAATCGTCTTCCCATATCTTCCTTTCTCCTGATTTGTTTTTTGCAAAGATAACCGGGGCGGACGACAAAACGTGTCGTCGGAGAAAAAAAGCGGGCGATGCGGCCTTTGAATCTCCGCACCACCCGCGTTCACCGGTTGAAAAATATACTGTTACGTTCCTTATGCTACATCAGCCCTCTTGCGCCGGCATCGGATGTTCGGGGCGTTCCCCCTCCTGTCCGGGTTGTCCGGGTTGTCCGGGCTGCCTGGGCTCCGGGCGTTCCGGTGTCATCTCCTGCCACTTGGCATATTGCTCACCGGTCAGAATCTTCTTCATCTTCTTCTCCTTGGCCTTGGCACGTTTTTCAGCCTTTTCCTTCAGTTCCTCGGCTGTGCTGCCATTGCCACCGCCCATCGGGGGTTGTCCGCCACCACCGGGGCCGCCCATCGGGGGCTGTCCACCGCCACCCATCGGGGGTTGTCCGCCACCGCCGCCGGGTCCGCCGCCCATCGGGGGCTGTCCGCCACCACCGGGGCCGCCCATCGGACGTCCGTTTCCACCTCCGGCATTCGTAACGGCTTGCAGCAGTTCCTTCTGCTCTTTCAGCAGCAGTTTGTACACCTTCTTATACTGTTTGTCAGTCAGCTGCAACGCTTCTTTCAGCCGGTCAGTCTGCCGTTTGGCTTGCTTTTCCGGATTGGGGACTTCCGCAAAGCGGGGTCTTTCACCTTGCAGCGTGTCATGCGGTGCCATTCCTTCGGGTTGTGCCCAGGCACTTTGCCCCGCACAGAAGCAGAAGCAAACGGCCATTGTCGTAATTACTTGTTTTATCATATCTTGTGTGAATTGGTTTTTACGGTCTCAAAGGTAGGAAGCCGCAGAAAGAAAAGCAATAAAAAACAACGAACGAGCGGATTTCATAGACCAATGAGGGAAAAACCGTGCCGGACACCCTCCACCAATGGAAGAATGCCCGGCACAATGTTTGCGGAAGCCTGTTGTGCGGCTCAATCTTTCCTGCTCGCCCGCTTGCGTTCTGTTTCGTCCAGGATGATTTTACGCATCCGCATGGACTTGGGCGTGACCTCCACGTATTCGTCCTCCTTGATGTATTCCAAGGCTTCTTCCAGTGAGAACTGGACGGGCGGGATGAGCCGTGCCTTCTCGTCGGAGCCGCTGGCACGCATATTGGTCAGCTTCTTGCTCTTGGTGACGTTCACCACGAGGTCGTTCTCGTGCGAGTGTTCGCCCACCACCTGGCCTGCATAGACCTCTTCCTGCGGGAAGATGAAGAAGCGTCCGCGATCCTGCAGCTTGTCGATGGCATAGGCGAAAGCCGTGCCGCTCTCCATCGCAATCATGGAGCCGTTGGTGCGTCGCTCGATTTCGCCCTTGTAAGGCTGGTAATCCTTGAAGCGGTGCGCCATGATGGCCTCGCCCGCACTGGCGGTGAGCACGTTGGTGCGAAGGCCGATGATGCCGCGCGAAGGCATGTTGAACTCCAGGTTGACACGCTCGCCCGCCGTTTCCATCTTGGTCATCTCGCCCTTGCGGCGGGTCACCATGTCGATGATTTTGCTGGCGTATTCTTCGGGCACGTTGACGGTCAGCTCTTCAATCGGTTCGCAACGCACACCGTCCACCACCTTGAAGATGACCTGCGGCTGCCCCACCTGCAGCTCATAGCCCTCACGGCGCATGGTCTCGATGAGGACAGAGAGGTGGAGCACACCGCGTCCCGACACAATCCACTTGCCGTCCTCCTCGCTCTTGCGCACGCGCAGGGCCAGGTTCTTGTCCAGTTCGCGCGTCAGGCGGTCGTGGATGTGGCGCGAGGTGACGAATTTCCCTTCGCGGCCGAAGAAGGGGGAATCGTTGATGGCGAAGAGCATACTCATGGTCGGCTCGTCGATGGTGATGGGCGGCAGGGCTTCGGGCTGTTCGTAGTCGCAGACAGTGTCGCCAATCTCAAAGCCTTCGATGCCCACCAGGGCGCAGATGTCGCCCGACGACACCTCGGCCACCCGCTTGCGCCCCATGCCCTCGAACGTGTGCAGTTCCTTGATTTTTGTCTTGAGCACGGTGCCGTCGCGCTTGACGAGCGAAACGTTCATGCCCTCCTTCAGCGTGCCCCGGTGCACACGTCCCACAGCGATGCGGCCCGTGTAGGACGAGTAGTCGAGCGAGGTGACCAGCATCTGTGGCGTGCCCTCCAGCTGTTCGGGTGCGGGGATGTTCTCCAGGATGCAGTCCAGCAGGGGGGTGATGCTGTCGGTGGGTTTCTGCCAGTCGGTGCCCATCCAGTTGTTTTTGGCCGAACCGTAGATGACGGGGAAGTCCAGCTGCTCTTCGGTGGCGTTCAGGTTGAACATGAGGTCGAACACCATTTCGTACACTTCTTCGGGGCGGCAGTTGGGCTTGTCCACCTTGTTCACCACCACGATGGGTTTCAGGCCGATTTGCAACGCTTTTTGCAGGACGAAGCGCGTCTGCGGCATGGGACCTTCGAAAGCATCCACCAGCAGCAGGCAGCCGTCGGCCATGTTGAGCACCCGTTCCACTTCGCCGCCGAAGTCGCTGTGTCCCGGCGTATCGATAATGTTGATTTTTGTCCCTTTATAGTTGATAGACACGTTTTTCGAGAGAATCGTGATTCCGCGTTCCCTCTCCAGGTCGTTGTTATCCAGCATCAGTTCACCGGTGTTCTGGTTGCTCCGGAAAAGGTTACCGGCCAGCAGCATTTTGTCTACAAGCGTCGTCTTGCCGTGGTCCACGTGGGCAATGATGGCAATATTTCTAATGTTCTGCATATAATACCTATTATTTCGGGGTGCAAAGATAGCGGTTATTCGGCAAATATGTCGCACCGGGGAGTTACTTTCTTGAATGTCCCCACTTTACGGTACGTTTTTCCAAACGGCCTTCTGCCGGGTATGTGCAAGGCATTTGTTCCGCACCTGTAATCCGTCTGTTCGACACAGGCAATCCATTTGTTCGATACAGGCAATCCGTCTGTTCGGTACAGGTGTGGAACAGACGGATTACAGGTACCGGATAGGATGTTTGTACATTATTGATTAACAATGCGTTGCAAAATACGCTTCAGGAAGAACATTCTTTTTCCGTAATCTGTCTACATCCTTATAGGCAGAAGTGTTGTATCTTTGTCGCCACAAAAAACGACGAATTTCAACTGTCATGGATGCAAATACACTGACCCCTGTCCGATCCTCGGAGCGGTATGTCATTCTGGATGCCCTGCGCGGCTTCGCCATCCTGGGAATCGGCATGGCCAACTATCCCGAATTTTCGCTCTACACCTTCCAACCTGCCGAAACGGCTGCTGCCATGCCCACAGCGGGCATCGACCGCGTGCTGCACTACCTGCTTTACATGCTGGTGGACGGCAAGTTCTACACCATCTTCTCCGTGCTTTTCGGCATCGGCTTCTCGCTCATCATCTCCAACGCCGTGCGCAAGGGCAAGAACGGTTTCCAGGTGTTCTACCGCCGTATGTCGTGGCTGTTGCTCATCGGCTTCGTGCACCTGATGTTCATCTGGAGCGGCGACATCCTGATGCTCTACGCCCTGCTGGGCATGATGCTCCCGCTGTTCTTCCGCCTGTCGGACAAAGGGCTGCTGCGGATGGCCGCTTTCTTCCTCCTCCTGCCTGTGGCGGTGGACGCGCTGACAAGTGCGGCGGGCATCCGGCTGTCTGCCCCGGCGGTGCGGGCGCAATGGCACTACTGCAGGCAGTATGGCATCACGGAAGAAAACTTCGGCTACTGGCTGCGCGATGCCGGAAGCTATCGGGAGGTGTTTCAGTTTCTGGTGCAGGGTGCGCTGGTGCGGGTGCAGGAGTTTGTGGACGGCAACCGCTACTTCAAGGTGCTGGGACTTTTCCTCATCGGGCTTTACATCGGCCGGCACCGGCTTTACGCCCGCCTGGACGAACACACCCGGCTGCTCCGCCGCGTGGCCGCAGGGGGCTTTGCCTTCGGATTGCCGGCTGCAGCCGTCTATGCGTGGAGTTGCATGAACGGGCATCCGTGGGGCGAGGCGTGGCAGGCCGTGCTCTACGTTGCGGGAGTCTATCCCCTGAGTTTTGCCTACATGGCGGGACTGTGCCTGCTCTACTGCCGGCGGAAGCGGTGGAAGCTGTGGTGCGGACTGGCCGCGCCGGGGCGCATGGCACTGACTAACTACATCGGGCAGTCGGTGGTGGGCGTGTTTCTTTTCTATGGCATCGGCCTGGGATGGGGTGCCGGGGTGGGGCTGGTGCACACCGAACTGATTATACTGGGCGTATATCTCCTTCAGGTTCTGCTCAGCCGCCTCTGGCTCTCGACCTGTAGCTTCGGCCCGCTGGAATGGTGCTGGCGGATGCTGACCTACCGGCAAAGGTTTCCGCTGAAAAAGAAGGAACCGTAAAGAATCGGGGCTGTGCCACAAAACCTGCGTTTCGCGGCACAGCCCCTTTTCGGTTGCTTGTCGGGTTTCTTATTTGTTCGGTGTTTCCCAACGGTGCGTTTCCGTGCAGGCGATGTCCAGTACCTGGTCGCCCGCCTGGATGCGGAAGGTGCCTTTCTCCAGCACCCAGTGCCCGTCATATCCTACGAAAGCCAGGTCGGAAGCCTTCACCTTCAGGGTCACGGTGCGGGTTTCCCCGGGTTGAAGTTCCACCTTTTCGAAGGCGCGGAGGCGGCGTGTGTCCGGTGTGAGCGAAGCCACCAGGTCGCTGCTGAACAGAAGCACGCTTTCCTTGCCCGCACGGTTGCCCGTGTTCTTCACGTCCACGCTGAAGGTCAGCACATCACCGGCGTCGAACTCCGCTTTGTCCACCCTCAGGTTGCTGTATGCATACGTGGTGTAGCTCAGTCCGTAGCCGAACGCCCACTGCACGGCCACTTGCGCGTCGTAGTTGTACGCCCCTTCCATGGGTCGCCCGACGTGTTCGCACGGCTTATAGTCGTAGGTGGTCAGGGCACAGGAGGCTTTGGGATAGGTATAGGGCATCTTCCCGCTGAAGTTGGTGTCGCCCGCCAGCAGGTTGGCCAGGGCATCGCCCCCGTAGTTGCCCGGCAGCATGGCGTGCACCACGGCTTTTGCCAAAGGCTCGATGTCGCTCACGATGCGTGGCCGCCCTTCGTTCAGCACCAGCACCAGCGGCTTTCCGGTGGCAGCGAGTGCCTTCACCAGTTCGCGCTGGTTGGCCGAAAGGGCCAGTTCGTCGAGGTTGCCCGGTGTCTCGCAGTAGGAGTTCTCGCCGATGCAGGCCACGATGTAGTCCACGCCTGCGGCGGCAGCCACGGCCTTCTCTATTTCGGGTGCATTCTCTTCCCACCATCGTCCGTCCGGCTTGTAGGTCACGCCCGGTTCGTAGACCACGCAGTCCGCGCCAAACTTGGCCGTGAAGGCTTCCAGCACGGTGTTGTAGTCCGTGGCACACAGGTCGGCCTTGTCACCCTGCCAGGAGTAAGACCATCCGCCGTTCAGGGTACGCATGGAGTTGGCGTTGGGGCCGGTCAGCAATATCTTTTTCCCCTTGGCAAGCGGCAGGAGGTTTTCTGTGTTCTTCAGCAGGACGATGGATTCCTCGGCGGCCTGCAAGGCGGTGGCGGCGTGCTCCGCACAGGCGAAGTCCGGAAAGTCCTGCACGCGGTAGTAGGGCTTGTCGAAGAGTCCCAGCCTGTACTTCAGGCGCAGGATGCGGCGCACTGCATCGTCAATGCGGCTCATGGGCACTTCGCCTTCTTTCACCAGTTCAATCAGGTCGGTACAGAAGCTGGTTTCGTAGGGCACCATCGACATGTCGATGCCCGCGTTGATGGCCAGCTTGATGGCTTCCTTCCTGGTGGCGGCAACGTGGTCGCGGGTGCAAAGGTTGTTGATGTCCGCCCAGTCGGTCACAATCATGCCGTCCCAGTTCAAGTCCTCCTTCAGCCACCGGGTCAGCAGCCGGTGGTTGGCGTGGAAAGGCAGGCCGTTGTTCATGGCCGAGTTGACCATGAGCGAAAGCGCACCCGCCCTGATGCACTCCAGGAAGGGAGCGAAGTGCTTTTCGCGCAAGTCCTGTTCGGTAATGGAAGAGGGAGTGCGGTCTTTGCCCGACACGGGCACGCCATAGCCCATGTAGTGCTTGAGGCAGGCGGCTATGCGGTGTTCGCCGATGTGATTGGGGTCGTCACCCTGGAAACCGAGCACGGCCTCGCGCCCCATCTGCGCGTTCACGTAGCAGTCCTCGCCGTAGTTCTCCCAGTGGCGGGGCCAGCGTGCATCGCGTGCCAGGTCGAGCACCGGGGCATAGGTCCAGGGGATGCTGCCCGCCTTGGTCTCGTAGGCGGAAATGCGTGCTCCCTCGCGCACGAGTTGCCGGTTGAAGGTGGCGGCCATGTTGATGCCCTGCGGGAAGAAAGTGGAACCCAAGGTGTAGGTGGCACCGTGTATCTGGTCCACACCGTAGATGCAGGGGATGCCTGTTTCCTGCAGCGAACGTTCCTGAATCCTGCGGATGACTTCCTCCCACTTGGCCGGTGTCTGCGCCACACCGTCGGGCACGTTCAGGATGGAACCTACCTTGTACTTGCCGATCACCGTGTCCAGCAGGGCTTCGTCCAGTTGGAATCCGTCCTCCGGGTTCCCTCCCTGCCGGGCAATGACGTCTATGGTGAGTTCGCACATTTGCCCCACCTTTTCTTCCAGGGTCAGTTTCTTCAGCCAGTTTTCCACCTGTTGTTCGATAGCCGGGTCTCGCGGGATGGCAGGTTCCACCTGTTGGGCAAGGGCGAGGGTAGTGCCTGCCATTGCCAACGAAAAGAGCAGTTTCTTCTTCATAATGGTATTTTGTTTAAAAGGTTCTGCGCACGCTTACGTGCATGGAACAAAGATAAGGAAAAAACTGTGCGTTTTGCACGAAAGGCTATCAGGATTCCGCAAAAAGCGGCGTGCTTCCGCCGGGACTGCGGGTCAAAGCCCCGACCGGAAAGCAGTCAGTTCGTCGCGCAAGGCGTGTGCCCGCCCTTCGGTCAGCCGGTCGAGCAAAGCCCAAAAGCCCTCGCCGTGGTTCATTTCGCGGGTATGTGCCAACTCGTGCAGCAACACATAGTCCACCAGCCGGGCGGGCAACAACATGAGAAAGCAGGAAAGATTGATGTCGCCCCGTGCCGAGCAACTGCCCCAACGGCCGGTGCTGGCATTCACCTTCACCTGGCGGAAAGGCAGGCCGTGTTGCAGGGAGAGCTGCCGGAGCCGGACGGGCAGGAACTGTTTGCCTTCGCGGCGCAGGGCTTCCTCGACCACCTTGCGCAACCAGGCTTGCAGCCGGGTGTCGGCAAAGTCGGTATGGGGCGGACAGACAATGCGGGTGTGGTTTCCCTCGGTGTGTGAAAGGAAACACGGTTGCGTGCCGCTCTCCAGGCTCAAACGGAAGAAGTCGGCATCAATGCGGAAGTTCAGGTCGATGACGGGAGAATCCGACCGTTGCCGTGCTTCGCGCAGGCGGGGACGAAGCTGTTCGATGGCACGTGTCAGTTCGGTACGGGTGGTGTGGGGAGGCACGGTCACGTAGATTGCCTCCGGGCGGGTGCGGAACGTGAGCCGTCGCGCCCGTCCGTCAACACGTACCCGCAGTTGTCCCAGTTCGTGGTCTTCGATGATGCAGTCTGTTCTCATATAAAAAGAAAGGAGGATGCGCCACCCGGCGCACCCTCCTTTTGGCAATATGTGCTTGTAAAACCTTATCAAAGTTTCGGACCGGCAGCAACCAATGCCTTGCCGGCTTCGTTGCCTTCGAACTTAGCGAAGTTCTTGATGAAGCGTGCAGCCAGATCCTTGGCTTTCTCTTCCCACTTGCAAGCGCAGTCGTATGTGTCGCGCGGGTCAAGAATCTTCGGGTCAACACCCGGCAGTTCGGTCGGAACCACAAAGCTGAAATACGGAATGGTCTTCGTCGGAGCCTTGTCGATGGAACCGTCTAGGATGGCGTCGATGATGCCACGAGTGTCGCGGATGGAGATACGCTTGCCCGTACCGTTCCAACCCGTGTTCACCAGGTAAGCCTTGGCACCAACCTTTTCCATCTTCTTGACCAGTTCTTCTGCATACTTCGTCGGGTGCAGGCTCAGGAAAGCTGCGCCGAAGCAGGCAGAGAATGTGGGAGTCGGCTCTGTGATACCACGTTCCGTACCGGCCAGCTTGGCAGTGAAACCGGACAGGAAGTAGTACTTGGCCTGTTCTGCATCCAGAATGGAAACGGGAGGCAGTACACCGAAAGCGTCGGCAGACAGGAAGATGACCTGATGTGCGTGCGGACCCTTCGATATGGGCTTCACGATGTTGTCGATGTGATGGATAGGATAAGAAACGCGGGTGTTCTCCGTCACGCTCTTGTCGGCAAAGTCAATCTTGCCTTCGGCATCTACCGTCACGTTCTCCAGCAAAGCATCGCGCTTGATGGCGTTGTAGATGTCGGGTTCGCTCTCCTTGTCGAGGTTGATGACCTTGGCATAGCAGCCGCCTTCGTAGTTGAACACGCCTTCGTCGTCCCAACCGTGCTCGTCGTCACCGATGAGCAGACGCTTCGGGTC
>CAYPUJ010000062.1:0-14981 GCA_964413805.1 uncultured Bacteroides sp.
AAATTAAATCACTGAATACCAATAGATAAAACTGTTTTTATGGGGCGACTATTTAATTAATCTTTGATTATTGATATTGCGAAACAAAATCTATCTGAATTCTCCGCTGGAACGCAGGTGCATATTGAGCTTTTAACAACCAATATGAGGCAAATATTGGCTGTACATGAAATTCCTCTGCTAATGATCTTGCAGACATTGCTAATCCAGCACGTTTTCGGTCGAAAACAGCTTTGCGTAAATTATCACCATTGAATAAGTATTCATTTGCGAATTTATTAGCTTCTTTTTCTCGCTTATTCTGTTTGGTCTTCGATTCATTTATCTCCCCTTCGTAAATCTCAACATTCTTATGCATGATAGCATGTCCTATTTCATGAAAAAGAGTAAACCAGCAAGATATAAGGTCATGTCCTCGGTCTGAAATTTGAATAAGCGGTTTATTGCTAATCCAACGTATTGCCCCATAAACTGTTTTAGGTAATGATGGGACAAAGACCAATCCTACACCAAAATGAGAAAATACTGAAGGTAAAGATTTGAAATAATCAACATCTTCAATATGAGCCATCCATTCTCTTGATTCAACCCAATCCATTAATCTGTTTTCATCATAATCTGAAAGATTAAGAGCTTGAAAGTCAAGCTCACCACGACGCAACCAAGCATGAAGATTGATAGGGTCAACTTCTATTTTATTTTGTGTGCGAAATAATGCTGCCTGTTTTTCTGAAGTTTCAAAAATTTCTACATCTGAATCTACACCAAAGAAATCCAGAATATCGTCTAAAATATCATATCCTTCTGTAAATTCACCTCGCAATAAGGGCAGGACTTTTTTTAGTTTAGTATATGTTTTCTTTGCCTGGTTGTAATTAGCCATATATCGTGGCTTCTCGTCCAAATAATCTTTTTGAAAATCAGATAAATATTTGCTTATGCTAGAATCACCTAAAATTTCAGATACTTTTCTTAAGGTTTTATCGGATAGTCTCTCCTTATTTCTTAATTCTTTAATGCCGATAAGTTCTTCGAAATTCTCTATGCCGCGAGCCTCAAATATATCAGCAAGTTCTCCTCCAACTGTATTACGCAGAGTCAAGGGGTTTAATACCGGTGTTTTTTCAAGTGCAGCCATTTTATATATTATTATAATCGTGGTTATTTACAGCAATAACGTATATTGTTGTTATTGAGTTGAAGTCTCCTTGCCAATCTTGTGTTAGTAACAAATTCTTTTCTTCATCTATAATATGATTAAAGAATTTTCTTGGCCCTCGTCCAACGCGAACTTTTAAAATTAAGGGATCTTTTTTACCGCATCCTTGTTTAATTTCTATTCTATTGTCTGTTTTTCCGAACATTGCATTATAAGCACCAGCTGAAACATGTTTTCTTAATCTGTCATGCAATTTCTTTGCTGGTTCCATCAGATTAGCTCCAAAGGTCTTTGAAAATGCCCTTGACGCATTACGATTATCGGGATTCATTACAAAATCACGATAACATTTAACTTCTTTAGAGCCACTATATTCAATGTCCATTTTAATCCAATCTATAAATTTACAGACAAAGATACGGCTTTTCTCTCGAAAACCTATTTATTACCAAATAAAATTATGTATTTTTGCAATCTTAAAAAAGAATGCTAATTATGAATAGAATAAAAGAAGCATTGAAAACTAAAGGTATCAGCCAAACCGAATTGGCGAATAAACTTGGAAAGACTTTCAATATGGTCAATCTGTATGCCTCGAACAAAGTGCAACCTCCAATTCCTGTACTATATCAAATTGCAGACATTTTAAAAATGGATGTACGGGAATTATTGTTGCCTAATAATGGAATCACTAAATCGTAAGCGTGCAATGTATTTGACAGAAGACGAAATAAGAGATAACGCAAAAGTTATACTTGGCTTTGATGAAAAAGACCCTGATGTGAAGCAAGGAACAGGGCAAATAACAACTTTTAATCAGTTGGGCTTTAAAGGCGTGTCAGACAAGCCCGATGGATGGTACCTGCCAAATGACAAACAAGATATAGCTATTATTTTGGAAACCAAATCTGGAAAAGAGGATGTATTTTCAGAAAAGCACTATGCGGAGTTAATCAAAAATATAGGAATAACAGCCCAACAATACAAGTGTGTTGTTGGCATTCTTTACAATGGGACGGATGTCCGCGTTATCAAATACATTAAAGGAAGCGTGCAATATGAAGAAGTAGCAGATGTTGCTAAAACTCTAAAAATAAACGCTATTATATTGCGCTGTTCAAGGAAAATCGAATTAATAAGCAACTGATATATTCGAAATGCGCCATGTGACAGAACGGACTTCCGGCTCCATGCGCAGGTAGTCCGGTGCCGGTGTGGCGCGGTATGTGGGATTGGTCAATACACACGCGCAGCACACATGGAGGCTATCGCATACAATTTGTACCGCACGCCGGGGATTATTGTGCCCAATTGCATCAAATGAGGGGATAATACGGACAAGAAGAAATATTGTCTGTCAGCTATTTATGGCTTTTACCATGTTATTTGACTTAACTTACAATCAACATCATAAATCTAATGCGCAAGCGAGCGTTTTGCAGAGGTCTCAAAAAATGAATTATCCGCAGCATTTACGGTGCATTAATTTCAGGACAACGCATCTAAATTTTGCTGAAAGCAAAACACAGGCCGGGAATGCGGCATAAAACTCTCTTTTCTGAACAGGCTTTCGCTGAGTATGCGAAAAGCGGGAAATGGGTAAAGGTGGAGGTAAAAGGGAAAGACTGAAAGCCGGATTTGGCAACCGCTTTCTTTTGAATATACTCAAAAATCAGATGCGTTTTTGCCTTGGTGAAAATGTGGCCGGCGTGCCGTGTGGAATGCTCTTTCCCCGGAGGGCTGCCCGCTTCGTGCACGTGTCCTGTAGCCCGCTTGCAGGGTGCAAAAGCTGCGTTTGCTGGACACTTGTACGGCTCGTGCTCCGCACCTGTACGGAGCACGAGCCGTACAGGCATCCAGGAAATGGAATACGGGTAGGCTGTTCGACGGTTGTTTTGGCAGAAGAGGGGCATGGCGGCAAAAGAAACCCCGCCTTCCTCGAAGGGAATGCAGGGCATTGTCGTTGGCTCTTTGCAACTATGACAGAATCAAAACGTTGCCTGTTGGAGTTCCGCTGTGATTTTGCGGATGCAGCTTGCCAGCTTGTCGTATTGCAACCGGCTGGCATTGCGCCGACCCGTGAGGTATTGGTTGAGCTGGGTGTAGTTGATGCCGGCCCGTTCGGCTATCTTCTTGGCATTGAAGCAGTCGAAGTAGTCGAAGAACGAACGCAGGTCATACTTGAATGCGTAGTCGTATTCGGGCACGGCCTTGCCTTCCTTTGCGTATTCCTCGCGTATTTCAGCGCAAGCCGCAAGAAAGTCCTTGATAGCTTCTTCGGAGGTAGTGCCGTACCCGGCTGCCCCAAAGTCCTTTTCTTCATCCTCGATGTAGCAACCAAATGTCCCATCGGAGGCCATTTCCACAATAACGGTAAGTTTTTCTTTTTCCATAACCCATTTGCATTATATAATGATGGTGTAAGAAGCCTTGAAACAAATCGGACAAAGCCTTAATAGGAAATGGCACTGCCGCCCGGATTGTCATTGTCCGAGCAGCTTGCGCCTCAATCTTCTCTCGAGACCTTTGGGCAGTTCTTGTGCGTCGTGCCTCGGAATGGCTTCCATATTGCCTGTCAGTGGACTGAACCAGATGTCGTGGTTGCCTCCGTGGCGGACGAGCCGACAACCGGCCGCCTCGATTTCCTTAACGAATTGCTTTGTCTTCATGGATTCAAAGAGCTTTTTAACGACACAGCAAAGGTATATAATAATATAGCATTGTGCAAGTTTATGGCTGTATTTCTTTTGAAATGTTTTGCTTTGCCCCGAATCGGGTATGCCAAGACTGATTGGGCACAGGGAGGCAACCCCCTTCTTTTTTAGGATACAGGTCTGAAGATCGCAGATTTTTCCGTAAGTTTGCAGCATAAAACTGCTGCTTTCGGATGAAAAAGATAATGCTCGTTTTCGGCACCCGCCCCGAAGCCATCAAGATGGCGCCTCTGGTGAAGGCTTTCCAACAGGACACCGCCCACTTCGAAACCCGCGTCTGCGTCACCGCCCAGCACCGCCAGATGCTGGACCAGGTGCTGGACGTGTTCCGCATCACTCCCGACTACGACCTGGACATCATGGCACCCGACCAGGACCTGTATGACATCACCTCGAAAGTGCTGCTGGGTCTGCGCGGCGTGTTCAAGGCATGGTGCCCGGACGTGGTGCTGGTGCACGGCGACACCACCACCTCTCTTGCCGCGTCGCTTGCCGCCTTCTACCGGCAGATACCCGTGGGGCACGTCGAAGCCGGGCTGCGCACCTACAACCTGCTTTCTCCCTGGCCCGAAGAGATGAACCGGCAACTGACAGACCGCATCTGCAACTGGTATTTCGCCCCCACCGGACAGTCGCGACGGAACCTGCTGCAGGAAGGGGTGGAGGAGGGGAAAATCGTGGTGACCGGCAACACCGTCATCGACGCCCTGTTGATGGCGGTAGACCTCATCGGCTCCCGTACCGGCGAGCGGCAAAGGCTGCACGACGAACTGCGTGCCAAGGGGTATGCCGTGGGCGAACGTCCCTACATCCTCATCACCGGCCACCGACGGGAGAACTTCGGCGAAGGCTTCCGCCAGATATGCCGCGCCCTGAAGGAACTCTCTGCCCTGCACCCGGAAACGGACTTCGTTTATCCCGTCCACCTCAACCCCCACGTGCAGCAACCCGTGCACGAGTGGTTGCAGGGGCTGGAAAATGTCTTTCTGATTCCGCCGCTCGACTACCTGCCTTTCGTCTTCGCCATGCAGCACGCCACCCTCCTGCTCACCGACAGCGGAGGCGTGCAGGAAGAAGCCCCCTCGCTGGGCAAGCCCGTGCTGGTGATGCGCGACACCACCGAGCGTCCCGAAGCCGTGGAGGCAGGCACGGTGAAGCTGGTGGGTGCCCGTGCCGATGCCATCGTGGCCAACGTGTCGCGCCTGTTGTCCGACCGCGCCCTCTACGACCGCATGGCGCAGGCACACAACCCCTACGGTGACGGGAAAGCCTGCCAACGCATCCTGGCGGCACTGCGGGAGTGAACGCCCGGACCGGAAGTTTTGGCGAAGCCCCGTTCTTCTTTGGCGGAAAATCCATACCTTTGCCGGCGGTTTAATGCAAGTGTAAGTCAAGACAATGAATCCGATAAAAACCGTATGTGTGTACAGCGCGTCGAGCACGAAAATCGATGCCGCCTACGTGGACGCGGCCCGCGAACTGGGCAGCCTGCTGGGACGGAAGCGCATCTGCGTGGTGAACGGGGCGGGAAACAGGGGGCTGATGAAAGCCGTGGCCGATGCCGCCCTGGCCGAGGGAGGCGAGGTGACGGGCGTGATTCCGCACTTCATGGTGGAACAGGGGTGGCACCACACGGGGCTGACCCGCCTGGTGGAAGTGGAGAGTATGCACCAGCGCAAGCAGGTGATGGCCGACATGAGCGATGCCGTCATAGCCCTGCCGGGCGGCTGCGGCACGCTGGAGGAACTGCTGGAAATCATCACCTGGAAACAGCTGGGCCTCTACCTGAACCCCATTGTCGTGCTCAACACCGGCGACTACTATGCCCCCCTGCTGAGGATGCTGGAAAAAGCGGTGGAGGAAAACTTCATGCGTGTGCAGCACGGAAACATCTGGCACGTGGCCGGAACACCTTCGGAAGCCGTCGGGCTGATTCATTCCATTCCCCGTTGGGATGTCTCCATCCGTAAGTTTGCCGCGATATGAAAGGACTGCTCCTGTCGGGGGCAGGCATCCCCCTGCCTTATTCGCCCCGCATGGACGACGGCATAGCACTGGTGCTGCTGTGCTGCTTCTTCCTCTCGGCCTATGTGCTGTCGCGCAGCCGCAAGTTTCTGTTTCAGCTGGCCAAGGACTTCATGTCGAACCGCACGCGCACCAGCATTTTCGCCACCTCCACGGCCACCGACATGCGCTATCTCCTGCTGCTGGTGGTGCAGACCTGCGTGCTGGGCGGTGTCTGCCTTTTCTGCTACTTCAACGAAGTCCGCCCCGGCACGGTGCAGCACATCCCATCCTTCGCGCTCCTGGGCGTGTACATCGGTGCCTGCCTGTTTTCCCTGTTTCTCAAGTGGGCGGTTTACTCCCTGCTGGGTTGGATTTTTTTTGACTCCGAACGCACGTCGCTTTGGCTGGAGTCTTATTCCACGCTGCTTTATTACTTCGGTTTTTCCCTTTTCCCGTTTGTCCTGTTTGTGGTTTATTTCGATTTGAGTCCGCTTCTGATTGTCATTATCGGACTGTTTTTGCTGCTTTTTGTGAAAGCTTTGACGTTCTATAAGTGGTTAAAGCTTTTTTGTAGCAAATTAGATGGTGTTCTCTTTTTAATTTTGTACTTTTGTGCCCTCGAAATAATGCCTTGCCTGGTCTTGTACCGGTGTGTGGTGCAGCTAAACGATTTGTTTACAATAAAAATTTAGGACATTGAAGATAAAAAAAGTACTAGTGTCGCAGCCGAAGCCGGCATCGGAGAAGTCTCCGTATTACGACATAGCAGAAAAATATGGAGTAGAGATTGTTTTTCGCCCCTTTATCAAAGTGGAGAGGCTTTCGGCCAAGGAGTTCAGGCAGCAAAAGGTCTCCATCCTGGACCATACAGCCGTAGTTTTCACATCGCGTCATGCCATTGACCATTTCTTCAATCTGTGTGCGGACTTGCGTGTGACAATTCCGGAAACGATGAAGTACTTCTGCGTGACAGAGACCATCTCGCTCTACATCCAGAAGTACGTGCAGTACCGCAAGCGCAAGATTTTCTTCGGCAACACGGGGAAGTTCGACGATTTGCTGCCTGCCATCGTCAAGCACAAGACGGAGAAGTACCTGGTTCCGATGTCCGACGTGAACAACGGCGAAATCAAGAATGCACTGGACAAGCACAAGATTCAGCATACGGAAGTGGTGATGTACCGCACCGTGAGCAACGACTTCGCCGAGGACGAACCGTTTGACTACGACATGCTGGTGTTCTTCAGCCCGGCGGGAGTGACTTCGTTGCAGAAGAACTTCCCGAACTTCGACCAGAAGGACATCAAGATAGGAACGTTCGGGGCAACCACCGCGCAGGCCGTGCGCGATGCCGGGCTGCGGCTGGACCTGGAGGCTCCCAGTGTGCAAGCCCCTTCCATGACGGCTGCGCTGGATATGTTCATCAGGGAGAACAACAAAGGCAAATGACACCTGTGTGCTGCGAACGGGCAGGGCACGGTGTGTTGCATATATATAATAAGGTAAAGACTACGGATTGTGGGAGTAACAGACGGCGGAAAGCCGGTTCGCGCACATAATCCGTAGCTTTTCTGTTTTCATTCGTTTCATAATAGAAAGGAAAACCGTGGAAAGAGCGACGACCAATACGTTGCATAAGTCCGAAAGGCTGTGCAAGAAGAAAATCATCGGAAAGATGTTCGAAGGCGGGGCTTCCTCCTTTGCCCTCTTTCCCCTGCGTGTGGTCTACGTGCCGGTGGAGGAACTGGACGCACCGGCCGCCATCCTGGTGAGCGTGTCGAAGCGGAAGTTCAAACGGGCGGTGAAGCGCAACCGTGTGAAACGCCAGATCCGCGAAGCCTACCGCAAGAACAAGCACACCCTGCTGGCGGCATTGGAGGAGAAACACCTGCGGCTGGCCATTGCCTTCATCTATTTGTCGAACGGACTGGCGGATTCTTCGCTGATCGAGGGACGGATGAGGTCTGCTTTGTCGCGCATTGCGGAGGCATTGCCATGAAACGCCTGCTTTCCTGTCTCCTGCTGATTCCCATCTATTTCTACCAGACGTGTATCTCGCCCTTGCTGGGGCCGTCGTGCCGCTTCACGCCCACGTGTTCGCACTATGCCGTGGAGGCCATCAGGAAGCACGGGCCTTTCAAGGGACTTTACCTGGCCGTGCGTCGCATTCTGCGTTGCCATCCGTGGGGAGGCTCCGGCTACGACCCTGTGCCATGACTTTTCCACTCGACATACACACCCACCGTCTCCCGTCCCGTCCGGGAGAAGCCATTGTGAACTTCGTTCCCGATGCCTTTGCCCCGCAGGCGGGAGGATGGTATTCGGTGGGCGTTCACCCGTGGCAGGCGTCGGAAGCTGGAACGGAACGCGCCCTCGCCCTGTTGGAGCGGCTGGTGCTCCATCCGCAGGTGGTGGCAGTGGGCGAAGCCGGACTGGACAGGCTGGCCGCCGCCCCGATGCCGGTGCAGGAGACCGTGTTCTGTCGGCAGGCAAGGCTGGCGGAAGCGGTGGGCAAGCCGCTGATCATCCATCTGGTGAAAGCTGCCGATGAATTGTTGCGCCTGAGGCGGGTGTTGCGTCCCACGGTGCCGTGGGTGATTCACGGCTTCCGGGGCAAGGAGGCGTTGGCGGCCATGTGGATGCACCACGGGTGCCTGCTTTCCTTCGGGGCGAGGTATCGGGAAGAAGCCTTGTGCGGGTTGCCGGCCGACCGCCTGCTGCTGGAGACGGACGAAAGCGGGGCGGACATTGACGGACTGTGCGAACGTGCCGCGCTCCTCCGCCGCACGACGCCTGCCGACCTGCGGGAAAGGGTGGAGAAGAACGTGGCGGGCATCTTTTTTAGGCAGTAAGAGTTGTTTCTTCAGAGAAAGTGTCGTACTTTTGCGCGGTTAATTATCCATCAAACAAGTTAATAGCATTCAATCATTCGATGAACTTTGTAGAAGAATTAAGATGGCGTGGCATGCTCCACGACATGATGCCCGGAACGGAAGAGTTGCTGGCGAAGGAACAAGTGACTGCTTATATCGGGTTTGACCCCACTGCCGACTCGTTGCACATCGGGCACTTGTGCAGTGTGATGATTCTGCGTCATTTCCAGCGTTGCGGGCACAAGCCTTTGGCACTCATCGGAGGTGCCACGGGCATGATTGGCGACCCCTCCGGGAAATCGCAGGAACGCAACCTGCTGAACGAGGAAACCTTGCAGCGCAACATCGCAGGCATGAAGAAGCAGCTCTCCAAGTTCCTGGACTTTGATTCCGATGCCCCGAACCATGCTGAACTGGTGAATAACTACGACTGGATGAAGGACTTCACCTTCCTGGACTTTGCCCGCAAGGTGGGCAAGCACATCACCGTGAACTACATGATGGCCAAGGACAGCGTGAAGAAACGCCTGAACGGAGAGGCACGCGACGGCCTGTCGTTCACCGAATTCACATACCAGCTGCTCCAGGGCTATGACTTCCTCCACCTGTACGAGACCAAGGGCTGCAAGCTCCAGATGGGTGGGAGCGACCAGTGGGGCAACATCACCACGGGTTCCGAACTGATCCGCCGCACGAACGGGGGCGAAGCCTTTGCGTTGACCTGCCCGCTCATCACCAAAGCCGACGGCGGCAAGTTCGGCAAGACCGAGAGCGGCAATGTCTGGCTCGACCCCCGCTATACGTCTCCCTACAAGTTCTATCAGTTCTGGCTGAACGTGAGCGATGCCGATGCTGCCCGCTACATCAAGATATTCACCGCGCTGCCCAAGGAAGAAATCGAGGCACTGACCGCCGAGCACGAAGCGGCTCCGCACCTGCGCGTGCTGCAAAAGCGGTTGGCGCGGGAGGTGACTGTGATGGTTCATTCCGAAGCGGACTATGCTGCAGCCGTGGAAGCATCGAACATACTGTTCGGTGGGGGCACGTCCGAAGCATTGAAGAAGCTGGACGAGCAGACCCTGCTCTCTGTGTTCGAGGGGGTGCCGCAGTTTGAAGTGTCGCGCGATGTCCTTTCTGCGGGCGTGAAAGCGGTGGATCTGTTCGTGGAGCAGGCAGCAGTGTTCGCCTCCAAGAGCGAGATGCGCAAGCTGGTACAGGGAGGCGGCGTGTCGCTCAACAAGGAAAAGCTGGATGCCTATGACCGCCTGGTGACAGCCAATGACCTGCTGGACGGGAAATACCTCCTGGTGCAACGCGGGAAGAAGAACTACTTCCTGATAATTGCGAAATAGCAAAATAATGCACGGATAAAGAAAAAAGTCCGGAAACACTTGCTCGTTTCCGGACTTTCCTTTATCTTTGCACCGCTTTTTAACAGAAAGCACAGATGTTTGGACTATGGTGTAATGGTAGCACAACAGGTTTTGGTTCTGTTTGTCTAGGTTCGAATCCTGGTAGTCCAACACAAAAATCCCCGATGCATCGCTGCACCGGGGATTTTTGTGTTGGCGGCATTGCAGCGTTGTGCCGGATGCCTGCCGGTCGGAGAATCAGTTCCAGTCAAATACCTTTTGCTTGCCCAACGGTATGGAAATGCCCAGGTAAGCGTTGACATTCTTGGTGTTCTTGCCAAAGAACATATAGTCGGTGCCTACGAAGAGGGGACCCAGCTTGACGGCCGCACCGAATGTCTTGCCCGAACCCTGCAACACAGAGTAGCTGACGGCCAGGTTGAAGTAGTTCTTCGGACGGATGTTGGCAGAGAAAGTCAGCTCGTTCAAGGTTTTCAGTTCGGCGAAGCGACCGGTGTAGAGGGCACCCAGCACCAGCCAGTTTTTCAACAAGGCATATTCGGCACCTACCACTACGGTAGTGGTCAGGCTGGAAGTGCGGGTCTTGGCGGCATCCTCGTCAATGCCCAGGTCCAACATATCGAAGTTGAGCACTTCGCCGCTGGTTACGATGTCCACGAACTCCTGGGCGTTGTCGGCACTGTATTCTTGTGTCCCGTTGGCACTTGCCACATAGGTGCTTCCTTTGTCCCATTTGATGAAACCCAAATCGAGTACAGATGCCGAAAGGGTCAGGTTGTTCAGCAATTTGTAGGAAGCGCCCAGGTCGATGCCCACGCCGTAGCCCGCAAAGCCGAAGCTGCCAAAGTCAATATCGTCGATGTAGCGGTTGCCGTTGGCATCGGTTGTTTCTTCCAGTTCCAGCAATTTGGAGGAACTTTCAAGGGTGGCATCTACTTCGATGGAGGCACTCCCGCTGACCTGGCTCAGGTCGATGTCGCCCCAGTTGTCGGTACTCACGCCTGTCAGCTGGCTGTTGACTTTAACGCTGTTCACTTTCAGGCTCACGTTGCCGATGCCCAGCAAAGCTTTCACCTTACCGCCGATGGTGAGGCGGCTGTTGATGTCGCGTGCAAAGCCCAAACCCACTTCGGCGAAGGAGTTGATTTCCAGCTGTTGCCCGCCGAAATTCTCGTTCAGATTCATATAATCTGTGGCAGAAAGGGAATTCATCGTGTTCATGAACTCGAATACGGTGCGGGGAATGGCTGCACTGATGTCGTTACGCAACCCGATGTTGAACGACCAGAAGTTCTTGCCTTTGTACCAGCCGGCTGAGATGATGTCGGTGTTGAGGTTGACATTGAGGTTGTTGGTGGCATCCAGCCGGTTGATGAAGTCCTGGCTCATGAAGTAGTCGCTGCTGCTGCTGTTTTCGATAATGTCCATGATGTCCTGATAGCCCAGCGAAGACGAGTTGACGGAAGCGTTCAACGAACCGATGGCAGGGATGTTGATGTAGCCGCGTCCCGGTGTGAGGGCCGGATTAAGTTGCAGGCGGTAGTGACTTCCTTCCATGAAGTAGGATGTACGAAGGTACTGTGCTTGTCCGCTGAGGGACACAAAAAGGAGCAATGTGGCAGCTAAGGCCCCTTTCAAGAAGTTCATGCATTTCATAACTTGTCGTATTAGTTATGCCTATGGTTCCTCGGGTCGGCATGTTTGTTGGTAAGAAGCGCAGGAACCACATCTGCGACGATGCCTTTAACGCCTGTTTATTGTCTTTTGCAAAAATATAAAAATGAAACGTAAAAGCAAACAGACGGATATTGATAGGTGAAATAAAAAGCCCGAATAGTGTACTATTCGGGCTATATTCGGGATTAAACGGCTTCCGGCTCTTTTAAAAACTTTAGCTTTCCTTCTTGTCCGGCTGTTCTTCTTCCGGTTCGGGTGTGCTGAGCATCTTCCGGTAATCGTCCGGGCTTGTCAGAATCTTCACGGCTGCTCTCAGGTCGTTATCGTCCTTCAGTTGCTCGATGATGGAACCCCGCTGGTAGTAGTAACGCTTGATTATCTCTACGGCAATCATGATTTTGATGTCTTTGGCGAAGAAGTCCAGGTCACGGTCCAGGTTGTGCGTCAGTTTCTTTTCCAGGGCCTCAAACTCCTCGCCGGCATCCGCCAGATACCCTTCGAACTTGGCTGTTTCTTTCAGGCTCTTTAGCAACTTCTCCGATTGCTGGTCGTACTTGAAGTCGGCTTTCTTCACCATCTCCTTGAAGTCGGCATAGTCTGCATCCGTCACTTCGAATGCCTCCGGTGCGGGGATGGTGGGGTGTTTCAGGCAGTATTGGGTGGCATAGTCGAAAATCAGGTTGTCGCTGATCAGGTAGTACAGGATGTTGGGCAGTTCTTCCTGTTCCACGGCGATGTCCGGCATTACCCCTCCGCCGTCGCGCACTTCGCGCCCGGCTGCCGTGTGGAACACCGTGGTCAGGCTGTCGGGGATGCGTCCCACGCTGCCGTCTTCGTTGCGGTGCGTGTAGTCAATGGCCTGCACACACCGTCCGCTGGGGATGTAGTACTTGGATGTGGTCAGCTTCATGGTTCCCCCGTAAGGCAAGGTGCGCGTGGTCTGCACCAGTCCTTTCCCATAGGTGCGGTTGCCCACTATCACGGCCCGGTCAAGGTCTTGCAGCGAGCCGGCCAGAATCTCCGAGGAAGAGGCTGTCATGCTGTTCACCAGCACGGCCAGCGGGATGTGCAGGTCCAGGGGCTCGCGCAGTGTCTTGTAGGTATTGCTTGCCTGCTCAATCTTTCCTTTGGTGGTCACCAGCGTCTTTCCGCGCGGCAGGAAGAAGTTGGCAATCTCAATGGCTTCGTCCAGCAGTCCGCCCCCGTTGTTGCGCAGGTCGATGACCAGCGAACGGATGCCCTGCTTCTTCAGGTCGAGGAAAGCCTGCTTGAACTCCTTGG
Organism: uncultured Bacteroides sp.; assembly: GCA_964413805.1. GTDB lineage: Bacteria > Bacteroidota > Bacteroidia > Bacteroidales > Bacteroidaceae > Bacteroides. Next base: position 13,085 of record CAYPUJ010000062.1, read on the forward strand.
ACGGATTGCCGGAGAAAGAAGAGAGATTGATGTAGCCCACCTCCTGGTCGAGCTTCGCATAATAGGGAATCAGGGGCAACTGGATGGACCGGCGCACAATCTCAAACTCCAGCGGCTTCTTCGTGCCGGGGCGTTGCACCTTCAGCCTGAAGCTGGTGCCCACCTGTCCGCGCAGCATTCCGCTCACTTCGTTGTTGTTCTTCCCGGCCAGGTCCTTCCCGTCTATTTCCATGAGGATGTCTCCCGCTTTCAGTCCGGCAACGGCGGCAGGCATACCTTCGTAGGGTTCGGCTATCATGGAGCGTTTCAGCTTGCTGTTCCAGGTAATGATGGAGCCGATGCCCCCATAAGAGCCTTTTATCATTTGTTCCAGTTCGCTCTGGTCGTCTTCCGGATAGTACTTCGTATAGGGGTCGAGCGAATAGAGCATGGCATCGATTCCCTCCCGGATGGCCTTTTCCGGGTGGATGGTGTCCACATAAAACAAATCCAGTTCTTTCACAATGGAGTTGAATATATCCAGGTTCTTGGCCATCTGGAAATTGCGGTCGTCACTGCGCTCAAACCCCAAAAACATCCCCACGCTTGCCGCCACAAACAGGACGACGGCTATCCAGCGCATTTTAAAAAGTCGTCTCATTGTTTTTCTTTCTGATTAGTCGTTAAAATAAAAAGGTAGCCGTGAAAGGTCAGCGCAGGGTGTCTATCGTGCGCCTGATGTTCTCCCACGTCGGTTCCGGCAGTGCGGTGCCGACCACTTGTATCACTTCACCGGCCAGCACAGAGCCGATGCGTGCGCATTGTTCCAGCGTGCATCCGTGTGTCAGTCCGTATAGGAAGCCTGCGGCAAAGAAGTCTCCGGCTCCGGTCGTGTCTTTCACCGTGTCCACGGGCATTGCTTCCACGCGCACCGTTGTCACTCCCTGCCGCACGAGCGAGCCGCGTTTCCCGATTTTCACCACAGCCGTGTTGCACATGCCGGCCAACTGTTCCAATGCCGCTTCCGGTTCTTTGCCGGTGAAAGCCGTAGCCTCTTCCTCGTTGGCAAACACCGTGTCCACGTATTCTTCCAGCAGGCGGGAGAAGAAAGCACGGTTCTCCTGCACGATGTTGTAACTGGCCATGTCCAGACACACCCGTAGTCCGGCCTCCTTTCCCAGTTCCAGGGCACGCAGCATCATGGCGTGGTCCTGCACCGAGTAGCCTTCGACATATAGACAGGTATAGCCGGCAAACATCTCGGGTGCCAGTTCTTTGGCCGTCAGGGAAGCCGCCGCACCCAGGTACGTGCCGAAAGTACGTTCTCCGTCGGGCGAGATGAATGTGGAGGCAATGCCCGTTGGCAGTACGTCCGAAACGAGCAAATGCGCTTCCGTGCCCCGTTGGGACAGGCTCTCCCGGTAGAAATCTCCGAAAGAATCGTTGCCGATTTTCCCGATGAAGCCCGTCTTCACCCCCAATGCGGCCAGGGAGCGGATTGTGTTGCCCGCAGAGCCGCCCGTGGCGTAATGCGTCTCCATTCCGTTGAATACGTTTTTGATATTCGACAGTTTATTCTCGTCTATCAGGGTCATGCTTCCCTTCGGAAGTCCCATTTCTTGCAGCATGTTGTCGTCTCCCAAGGTACCCAGCACGTCCACTAATGCATTTCCCAAGCCTATTATATTGTCCATTTCATGATTTTTTCTGCAAAGATATTGCATATTTCAAAATATCCTATTAATTTTGCAGCGCATTTCAGAAAAAACAAGATTCTTCGTTAGCTCAGTCGGTTAGAGCATCTGACTGTTAATCAGAGGGTCCTTGGTTCAAGTCCAAGACGAAGAGCAAAGATTTCGGATGCAACATTCTTCGTTAGCTCAGTCGGTTAGAGCATCTGACTGTTAATCAGAGGGTC
>CAYPUJ010000063.1:0-14920 GCA_964413805.1 uncultured Bacteroides sp.
GCAGGAGTGAGTTTCTTGAAAAAAACACGCCCGATTCTTTGGTGTTCTCAAATAAAAGCGTACCTTTGCACCCCGTAAACGAAACACGATCGCCGATATAGCTCAGTTGGTAGAGCAACGCATTCGTAACGCGTAGGTCGCCGGTTCAAGTCCGGCTATCGGCTCTTCAGGAAGAGACGCAGGCGCGTCTCTTTTTTCTTTTCCTGCAAAGAAGATGAAGAAGAAGCGCATGAAGATTCTTTGGAGTGTCGTTGCCGCACTCTTTCTTGTCGGGCTGGCCTGTGGAGTGACGGGCTACCGCCTGTTGTTTGCCCCGCAATTTCGTCCTCCGCAGACCTGCTATGTGTACATTGACCGCGACGACACCGCAGATTCCATATATTATAAGGTGAAGCAGGCAGGTCGTCCCCGCCGTTTCGCAGGCTTCCTGTGGCTGTCACGCTACCGCGACTACCCGAACCACATCCGCACGGGACGGTATGCCATCCACCCGGACGACAACGCCTACCGGGTGGCCAGCCGCCTGCACCGGGGATACCAGGCCCCCATGAACCTCATCGTCGGCAGTGTGCGGACTCCGGACCGGCTGGCCCGCAACGTGGGCAGGCAACTCATGATAGACTCGGCGGAGATAGCCCGGCGGATGAACGACACGCTGTTCCTGCAAAAGTTGGGCTACCGGCCCGAGACGCTTCCCGCTCTTTTCATTCCCGACACCTACGAGGTGTACTGGGACATGAGCGCAGACGCATTCTTCGAACGTATGCAGCGTGAACACGACCGCTTCTGGACACCGGAGCGTCGCCAAAAGGCCCAAGCCATCGGGCTGACACCGGAGGAGGTGGCCACGCTGGCCTCCATCGTGGAGGAAGAGACCAACAATGCCGCCGAGAAGCCCGTGGTGGCCGGGCTCTACCTCAACCGGCTGCGGCGGGGGATGCCGTTGCAGGCCGACCCCACGGTCAAGTTCGCCTTGCAGGATTTCGGCCTGCGGCGCATCACCAAGTCCCACCTTGCCGTGCAATCCCCCTACAACACCTACCTGCACGCCGGACTTCCGCCCGGCCCCATCCGCATCCCGACCCCGGCCGGACTGGATGCCGTGCTGGACTACACGCGGCACGACTACCTCTACATGTGTGCCAAAGAGGACTTCTCGGGCACCCACAACTTCGCCTCCAACTATGCCGACCACGTGAAAAACGCCCAAAAATATTGGAATGCCTTAAATAAAAGGAAGATTTTCCGGTGAATGTACGGGCAAAAGGCTATATTTGCATCCACTTACCAACCTAACGCGGGAAGGGAAACAGTAACTGACAACTTACAATCTGATATGAGCAAACAACTCCTACTTGGCGACGAAGCCATTGCGCAAGCCGCATTGGACGCCGGACTGTCCGGTGTATATGCCTATCCCGGCACTCCGTCCACAGAGATAACCGAGTACATCCAGTCCATGCCCGTCACGGCTGAACGCCGCATCCACAGCCGTTGGTGCACGAATGAGAAAACGGCCATGGAGGCGGCGCTGGGCATGTCGTTTGCCGGAAAACGCTCGCTGGTGTGCATGAAGCACGTGGGCATGAACGTGGCAGCCGACTGCTTCGTCAATGCCGCCATCACGGGCGTGAAGGGCGGGATGCTGGTCGTGGCAGCCGACGACCCCGGTATGCACTCCTCGCAGAACGAACAGGACAGCCGCTTCTACGGCGACTTCGCCCTCATCCCCATGTACGAACCGAGCAACCAGCAGGAAGCCTACGACATGGTGTACGACGGTTTCCGCTTCTCCGAACAGACGGGAGAACCCCTGCTGCTGCGCATCGTGACCCGCCTGGCACACTCGCGTGCGGGCGTGGAGCGCAAGGCGCAGCAGGACACCAACGACCTGTCCTTCAGCGAAGACCCGCGCCGGTTCATCCTGTTGCCCGGCAACGCCCGCACGCGCTACAGACGCCTGCTGGAACGGCAGGAGGAGTTTGTGGAGGCATCCGAGCACTCGCCCTACAACCGGTACATCGACGGACCCGACAAGCGTCTGGGCATCGTGGCCTGCGGCATTGCCTACAACTACCTGATGGAAAGCTATCCGGACGGGTGCGAACACCCGGTGTTGAAGATAGGGCAGTATCCCCTGCCCAAAAGACTGCTGACGCGGCTGGTGGAGGACTGCGAGGCCGTCCTGGTGCTGGAAGACGGGCAACCCTTTGTGGAAAAAGCATTGAAAGGCTACCTCAACCGGGGCATCACGGTGAAGGGACGCACGGACGGCACCCTGCCTCCGGACGGCGAACTGACCCCGGACAGCGTGGCACGTGCCTTGGGCAGAGACAACAGACCTTCGTTCAGCGTCCCGTCCATCGTCGAGGTGCGTCCCCCCGCCTTGTGTGAAGGGTGCGGACACCGCGACGTGTACACCGTCCTGACGGAGGTGCTTCGCGCCGAATATCCGGATCACAAGGTGTTCAGCGACATCGGCTGCTACACGCTGGGAGCCAACGCGCCCTTCCATGCCATCCACTCTTGCGTGGACATGGGCGCATCCATCACGATGGCGAAGGGTGCAGCCGACGCAGGAGTGCATCCGGCAGTGGCGGTGATAGGCGACTCCACCTTCACCCACTCGGGCATGACCGGGTTGCTGGACTGTGTGAACGAGGATGCCAATGTGACCATTGTCATATCGGACAACGAGACGACGGCCATGACAGGCGGGCAGGATTCGGCAGGCACCGGACGACTGGAGGCCATCTGTGCCGGCATCGGTGTGGACCCCGCACACATCCGCGTGGTGGTGCCGCTGAAGAAGAACTACGAAGAGATGCGGCAGGTGCTCCGCGAAGAGATTGAACACTGCGGCGTGTCGGTCATCATCCCACGGCGGGAATGCATACAGACCCTGGCCCGCAAGAAACGCAACAAGCAATAAAAGAGCAACGACATGAAGAAAGACATCATACTCTGCGGCGTGGGAGGGCAAGGAATCCTCTCCATCGCCACCGTCATCGGCCGGGCCGCCCTGAAAGAGGGGCTTTACATGAAGCAGGCCGAAGTGCACGGCATGAGCCAACGGGGCGGCGACGTGCAGTCGAACCTGCGCATCAGCGACCGCCCCATCGCCTCCGACCTCATACCCACGGGCCGGTGCGACCTCATCCTCTCGCTGGAACCTATGGAGGCCCTGCGCTATCTTCCCTACCTGAACCCCGAAGGGTGGCTGGTGACCAACGCCGTCCCCTTTGTCAACATTCCCCGCTATCCGTCGGAGGAGGCACTGAAGGCGGAGTTCGACAAGCTGCCGAAGAAAGTAGTGCTCGACGTCAACGAAATGGCGCGGAAGGCAGGCTCGCCTCGGGTGGCCAACATGGTGCTGCTCGGTGCCTGCATCCCTTTTCTGGGCATCGGCTACGAACGGATGCAGGAAAGCGTCCGGGAGATTTTCCGGCACAAGGGAGACGACATCATAAGCATGAACCTGCGGGCATTGGAGGCCGGGAAAGGAATCGCCGACAGGACGGCATGATTGCGAACTGCATACGCTCCAAACAACAACAAAACCATGACCGACAAATATTGGGAAGAAACCATAGAAACCATGCCACGGGAACAGTTGCGCGCGCTGCAACTGCAACGGCTGAAAAAGACAATCGGCATTGCTGCCTGTTCTCCTTATTATAATAAGGTGTTCCGGGAGCACGGCATCACGGCCGATAATATCCGGGGACTTGACGATATTCGCAAGATTCCTTTTACGACCAAGGCAGACATGCGGGCCAATTATCCTTTCGGACTGGTGGCCGGCAATATGCAGGAGGACGGTGTGCGCATCCATTCCTCCAGCGGAACGACGGGTACGCCCACGGTCATCGTGCACTCCCAACATGACCTGGACTCTTGGGCCAACCTGGTGGCGCGTTGCCTCTATATGGTGGGAGTGCGCAAGACAGACGTATTCCAGAACAGTTCGGGCTACGGTATGTTCACCGGCGGACTGGGGTTTCAATACGGTGCCGAACGGCTGGGGGCACTGACCGTGCCGGCGGCTGCGGGCAACAGCAAGCGGCAAATAAAGTTCATCATGGACTTCCACACTACGGCCTTGCATGCCATACCCAGTTATGCAATCCGTCTGGCGGAAGTATTCCGGGAAGAGGGCATCGACCCGGCTTCGACCAGCCTGAGAACGCTGCTCATCGGAGCAGAACCGCACACCGACGAGCAACGGCGGAAAATAGAGAAACTGCTGGGCGTGAAGGCGTACAACAGCTTCGGCATGACCGAAATGAACGGGCCGGGCGTGGCCTTTGAATGTCTCGAACAGAATGGAATGCATTTCTGGGAGGACTGTTATCTGGTGGAAATTGTCAATCCTGAGACCGGTGAACCCGTGCCCGAAGGAGAAATGGGCGAACTTGTGCTCACCACGCTCGACCGCGAAATGATGCCTCTCATACGTTACCGCACACGTGACCTGACCCGCATTCTTCCCGGGCGGTGTCCATGCGGGCGTACCCATTTGCGTATTGACCGCATCAAGGGGCGGAGCGACGACATGTTCATTGTCAAAGGGGTCAACATATTCCCAATGCAGGTGGAAAAGATTCTGTTGCAGTTCCCGCAGCTGGGCAGCAACTACCTTATCACCTTGGACACCTCCAACAACCAGGACGAGATGGTGGTGGAAGTGGAGTTGAGCGACTTGTCCACCGACAACTATATCGAGTTGGAACAGATTCGCAGAAACATCACCCACAGGCTGAAAGACGAAATCCTGCTGACTCCGAAAGTGAAACTCGTGAAGAAAGGGTCACTCCCGCAAGGTGACGGGAAAGCCGTGCGGGTACGGGACTTGAGAAACAACAGGTAAGGGAAACTTCCGTTTCTTTACCCACACAAATTAATACTTGATTGATTCGATTATGAAATATGCACTGATAACAGGCGGGTCTCGCGGACTGGGAAAGGCCATCTGTCTGAAACTCGCCCAAATGGGGATGCCCATACTCATCAACTACCGGGACAACAAAGCCGCAGCCGAAGAAGTAAAGGCGATGGTCGAAGCGCAGGGTGTGCCTGCCGAACTCATGCAGTTTGATGTCAGCGTAAAAGAAGAGGTGGAAGCCGCTCTCACACAATGGGAAGAAGCACATCCCGACGATTACATTGCCTACCTGGTGAACAATGCCGGCATACGCAAGGACAATATGCTGTTCATGATGTCCGAGGCGGACTGGCACAGCGTGATTGATACCAGCCTGAACGGCTTCTTTTACGTGACCAGGCATCTTCTGCCCAAAATGATAATGCGCAAACATGGCGGACGCATCGTGAACATGGCTTCCTTGTCGGGGCTGAAAGGTATGCCCGGGCAAACCAACTACAGTGCGGCCAAGGCGGCCTTGATTGGTGCGACCAAGGCACTGGCACAGGAAACCGCCGCACGCAACGTGACGGTCAACGCGGTCGCTCCCGGTTTCATCGAAACAGACATGACCAAAGACCTTGCACAGGACAAACTGGAGGACACTATCCCGATGAAACGTTTCGGCAAACCGGAAGAAGTGGCCGCCCTGGTGGGTTTCCTCCTGTCTGATGAAGCCGGCTACATCACCGGAGAAGTCATTTCAATCAACGGCGGTTTATACACATAGCGGACAAACGCCCGGGTACCGGGCTCCGCTTAATGCCTGATGTGCAAGGCTGCCATGAAGCGTTCGACCACTTCCGGGTTGCCCGTATGTTTGCCTTCGTCTTCGCTGATTTTGCAGGTGTCGTTGTAGTAAGTCCACGATTCTGTGATTTTTGCAGCAATCAGTTTGATGACAATGTTCAGGGGCTTCACTCCATCAAAATCGTTTGTGAAGTGCGTCCCGATGCCGAAAGAAGGCTGGCAATAATCTTTCGCATACTGCTGTATCTCGATGGCCTGGTTCGTGTCGAGTGCATTGCTGAATATCACCTGCTTGGTGGTGGGGTCTATGCCCAACGAACGATATTTCCGGACAATCCGCATCAGTTGTTCGTAATTGTCACCGCTATCCACGCGCAGCCCCTTGAACAGATTGGCGAAGTCTTCCGAAAAGTTCAGGCTGAAGATGTCCCACCCGAAGCTGTCGTACAAGAAAGTCCCCAACGCGCCGCGAAAAGTGTTGCGCCAGGAATTCATGGCAATGTGATTGGCCATCTGGGGGCCGTACATGCCTCCAATGGCACATACAAACTCATGGGCCATTGTGCCCACAGGCAATACATCGTGCTTCATGGCCAGATAGACATTGCTGGTACCCACGAATTTTCCCGGTCCATTCTGACATTGGCTGCACGCTTTCATGGCGCGTACCACTGTATCCTCTGCCTCGAAAGCTGCCCTGCGCCTGGTGCCGAAATCGCTAAATACACATCCGGCTTCCAGCAGGCGACGCCCTTTTTCATAAGACTTTGCGTAGTAGGAATCATAGTCGAAGTGGTCGGTTTTCCCCATCATCAGATAATAAAGCTCGGAAATGATGGCCAGTATCTTCACCTCCAGGAGAATTGTGTCGGCCCAGCTTCCCTCGATGTCCACGTGCAGATGCCCGTCGTCGTCTTGCCAGACCTTCACCCAGTGGCGGTCAAAACGGTAGCCTTTAAGGTAGTTGTAGAACCAGTCAGGAATATAACTGCACCGGCGTCGCATGAATTCGATTTCTTCGTCGGTGATGGTTATTGACTCAAGTGCGGCGATTTGTTCGCTCAACGCCTGTGCAAATCCTTCCGGATAGACTGTATTGTCCCGGTCGGTAAACGTATATTTTACCTGAGCCCTGGGAAAGTTGTCAATGACAGCGCAGCACATGGTAAATTTGTACAGGTCGTCATCTGTGAAATGGTTGATAATTTGTTTCATGCCCGCAAATTTAGATATAAATCACGATTAATGTGCCAATGTTGTAAGAGAAAGTTAAAACCATCCGATGTCCGCTATATAAGGAAAAAATCTACGCTACAATTTTGCTTATAGATTTGCAAGAATAGGTGTTGTATTGTAATAAAACAAAAGCAGATTCGTGAATTCTGTTTTAAAATATAAGTTGTGAATTTCTGTTTTCTATTTCATTCAATATTAAGCCGCTTGTATAATGCCACTTTGCAATAAAATTTGTAAGTTTGCAGAACATTTTGACACGATTATACATACTACACGAAAATATAGTAATAGCAAGATGATGAAAAAGAAACCTTCCAACAACAGAACAAAAGAACTATGGAGACAAGGACAGTCTCAACCATCGTTGCCAAAGAACAGCTTGTATGACAGTGCTTACGAACACGACGCATGTGGCGTGGGCATGATTGTCAACATTCACGGCAACAAATCGCACGAGTTGGTTGAATCGGCATTGAAGGTATTGGAAAACATGCGCCACCGGGGAGCCGAAGGTGCAGACAATAAAACCGGAGACGGCGCAGGCATCATGCTGCAAATACCGCACGAGTTCATTTTGTTGCAAGGCATTCCGGTGCCTGAGAAGGGACGTTATGGGACAGGCTTGCTCTTCTTGCCCAAGAACGAAAAGGACCAGGCAGACATTCTCAGCATCATCATCGAAGAAATAGAGAAAGAGGGACTCACACTGATGCACCTGCGGAATGTCCCCACGCGCCGGGACATCTTGGGTGAATCGGCCTTGGCTGCCGAACCGGACATCAAGCAGATTTTTGTCACCGGGTTTACGGACGATAATGCCGAACGCCGCCTTTATATAATAAGGAAAAGAATCGAGAACCGCATCCTTCGCTCGAACATTCCGACGCGCAGCGATTTCTATATCGTCTCGCTTTCCACCAAAAACATTGTCTACAAGGGGATGCTTTCGTCCATGCAGTTGCGGAATTATTATCCGGATCTGACCAACAACTATTTCACCAGCGGACTGGCATTGGTGCACAGCCGTTTCAGCACAAACACCTTCCCCACGTGGGGACTGGCACAGCCTTTCCGCCTGCTGGCACACAACGGTGAAATCAACACCATACGAGGCAACCGTGGCTGGATGGAGGCACGGGAAAGCGTGCTCTCGACCCCGGTCTTGGGCGACATCAAAGAACTGCGTCCCATCGTGCAACCGAGAATGAGCGACAGTGCGTCATTGGACAATGTGCTGGAGTTTCTGGTCATGTCGGGATTGAGCCTGCCCCACGCCATGGCCATGCTGGTACCCGAATCGTTTAACGAGAAAAACCCTATTAGCGAAGACCTGAAAGCCTTCTACGAATACCATTCCATTCTGATGGAACCTTGGGACGGGCCGGCTGCCCTTCTCTTCAGTGACGGGAGGTATGCAGGCGGCATGTTGGACCGCAACGGACTCCGCCCCGCCCGTTACCTGATTACGAAGAACGACACGATGGTCGTAGCGAGTGAGGTGGGCGTAATGGACTTCGAGCCGGGTGACATCAAAGAAAAAGGACGCCTGCAACCGGGAAAGATTCTGTTGGTGGACACACAAGAAGGCAGGGTCTACTACGACGGGGAACTGAAACGCCAACTTGCAGAAGCCAAACCCTACCGTACTTGGCTTGCCAATAACCGCATCGAACTGAACGAATTGAAGAGCGGACGCAAAGTACCCCACAGCGTGCCCCATTATGAATGCATGTTGCGTACATTCGGCTTTACGAAAGAGGATGTGGAAAAGATTATTCTCCCCATGGCACAAAACGGTGCAGAACCGGTCTGCGCAATGGGCAACGACACGCCTCTGGCCGTACTGAGCGACCAGCCACAGTTGCTTTACAACTACTTCCGCCAACAGTTTGCCCAAGTGACTAACCCGCCCATTGACCCAATCCGGGAAGAGCTGGTCATGTCGCTCACGGAGTATATAGGTGCGGTAGGCATGAACATATTGACCCCAAACGAAAGCCACTGCAAGATGGTGCGTCTCAACCACCCCATCCTGACCAACACCCAGCTTGACCTGTTGTGCAACATCCGCTACAAAGGCTTCAAGACCTTGAAACTGCCCATATTGTTTGAAGTGAGCAAGGGACGGGCCGGCCTGCAAGAAGCATTGGCACAGTTGTGCAAACAGGCGGAAGAGTCTGTAACCGAGGGCGTGAATTACATCGTTCTGAGTGACAGGGACGTGAATGCCACACACGCCGCCATCCCTTCACTGCTGGCCGTAAGCGCGGTGCACCATCACTTGATTTCCGTCGGCAAGCGTGTACAAACCGCCTTGATAGTGGAAAGCGGTGAGATTCGCGAAGTCATGCATGCAGCCTTGCTGTTGGGCTTCGGAGCCAGTGCCCTGAACCCCTACATGGCCTTTGCCGTACTGGACAATCTGGTGACACGTAAAGAAATCCAGCTGGATTATGCTACCGCCGAAAAGAATTACATCAAGGCCGTATGCAAAGGACTGTTCAAGATCATGAGCAAAATGGGCATATCGACCATCCGTTCTTACCGGGGAGCCAAAATATTCGAGGCCGTGGGACTGAGCGAAGAGTTGAGCAATGCATATTTCGGAGGGCTTAAATCGCCTATTGGAGGCATCCGGCTGGATGAAGTGGTGCGTGATGTCCTTGCTTTCCACAGCGAAGGCCGGGAAGCGTTGAAGAAAGAACAGACTATCCCCACCGAAGAGCAAGAAGAAGTGGCACCTTTGTTGCCCAACAGGGGATTGTATGCTTTCCGCAAAGACGGCGAGAAACATGCCTGGACTCCGGAAACTATCTCCACGCTCCAGCTGGCCACCCGCTTGGGAAGTTACAGGAAATTCAAGGAATTCACACGGTTGGTTGACGAAAAGGAACAACCGATTTTCTTGCGTGATTTCTTGGACTTCCGTCGCAGTCCTATTCCCATAGAACGGGTAGAACCTGTTGAGGCTATCCTAAAACGTTTTGTCACGGGTGCCATGTCGTTCGGTGCCATCAGTCAGGAATCGCATGAGGCCATTGCCATAGCCATGAACAGAATACATGGACGAAGCAACACCGGTGAAGGAGGTGAGGATAGTGCCCGGTTCAGCACCGAAAAGCGAAGTGCCATCAAGCAAGTGGCCTCAGGACGTTTCGGGGTGACTACGGAGTACTTGGTAAATGCCGATGAAATACAAATAAAAATAGCCCAGGGAGCTAAACCGGGCGAAGGCGGACAGTTGCCCGGATTCAAGGTAGACGAGGTGATTGCCAAGACGCGGCACTCTATTCCGGGCATTTCTCTGATCTCACCTCCCCCGCATCACGATATTTACTCCATTGAGGACTTGGCACAGTTGATTTTCGACCTGAAAAATGTGAATCCCAAAGCCAAAATCAGTGTCAAGCTGGTAGCCGAAAGCGGTGTAGGAACCATTGCCGCAGGAGTGGCAAAGGCCAAAGCAGACCTCATCGTCATTTCCGGTGCCGAAGGAGGCACGGGTGCCTCACCGGCTTCGAGCATACGCTATGCAGGCATTTCGTCCGAACTGGGTTTAAGCGAAACACAGCAGACATTGGTGCTGAACGGTCTGCGCGGACAAGTGCTGTTACAAGTGGACGGACAACTGAAAACCGGGCGTGACATCGTCTTGATGGCCATGTTAGGTGCCGAAGAATATGGATTTGCCACGGCTGCTTTGATTGTGTTGGGATGCGTCATGATGAGAAAATGCAATCAAAACACGTGCCCCGTAGGTGTGGCTACGCAAAATCAGGAATTGCGCAAACACTATAAAGGACGTAGCGAGTACCTGATAAATTATTTCACCTTCCTTGCCCAGGAAGTACGTGAATACCTGGCCGAGATTGGTGTGGAAAGAATGGACGACATCATCGGCAGAACCGACCTGATTGTCCGTAAACCGTCCGACGGCATCCGGAAGCATGAACTTATCAAGTTCGACAACCTGCTGGCACGCATGAACAACGAAGCTGCCATCCGTCACGTCATCGACCAGCAACACGGCATCGATCAGGTAAAGGATGTGGAAATCCTGCACGCCAGTGCCGAGACGTTGGAAAAGCAAAAAGAAATATCACTGGAATACACCATTGCCAATACCGACCGTGCCTGCGGAGCTATGCTCTCCGGTGCCATCGCTTCCAGATACGGTGCCCAAGGGTTGCCTGAACATACTCTGAACATTAAGTTCAAGGGCTCCGCCGGGCAAAGTTTCGGTGCGTTCCTTGTGCCGGGTGTCAACTTCAAGCTGGAAGGAGAAGCCAACGACTACTTGGGCAAAGGACTTTCCGGCGGTAGGATTGCCGTGCTTCCTCCCGTGCGTTCCAACTTTGCCGCCGAGAAAAACACCATCGCCGGCAATACCCTGCTGTATGGTGCCACCAGCGGTGAGGTCTACATCAACGGGCGAGTAGGCGAACGTTTTGCCGTGCGCAACTCAGGAGCCATTGCCGTTGTGGAAGGCGTAGGCGACCACTGCTGCGAATATATGACAGGCGGACGGGTTGTCGTTTTAGGAGATACGGGACGCAACTTTGCTGCCGGTATGTCGGGCGGTGTGGCCTACGTATGGAACAAGAGCGGCAATTTCGACTACTTCTGCAACATGGAAATGGTAGAGCTAAGTCTTATCGAAGAGGCTTCCTATCGGAAAGAACTGCACGAACTGATTCGCCAGCACTACCTGTACACCGGGTCTCAACTGGCCCGCGTCATGCTTGACGACTGGAACCGCTATGTGGACGAATTTATCCAAGTAGTCCCCATCGAATACAAGAAAGTGCTGCAAGAGGAACAAATGCGGAAACTGCAACAGAAAATCGCAGACATGCAACGAGATTATTGAGCGAAACTAAAAATGACATCAAAAGAAACATTCAGATTATACGACAATGGGTGATCCTAAAGCATTCTTAAACATACCCCGCCAAGAAGCGGGCTATCGTCCGGTTGATGAACGCATCACGGACTTCAGTCAGGTTGAACAGACGTTGAACAGCCGCGACCGCAAGCTGCAAGCCTCGCGGTGTATGGATTGCGGTGTTCCATTCTGTCATTGGGCTTGTCCGTTGGGCAACAAGGACCCTGAATTTCAGGACGCACTGTGCAAAGGCAAGTGGCGGGAAGCTTTCCTTATCTTGTCACAGACCAATGATTTTCCCGAATTTACGGGCAGAATCTGTCCGGCATTGTGTGAAAAGTCATGTGTATTGAAACTCTCGTTCGACGCTCCTGTCACCATCCGGGAGAATGAGGCGGCTATTGCCGAAGCTGCTTTCCGCGAGGGTTATATCCGTCCCGTCAGACCCGAACGGAACGGCAAGAAAGTGGCCGTGGTGGGTGCCGGGCCGGCAGGACTGAGTATCGCCGTGCGCCTGAATGTTATGGGGTATGAAGTGACCGTTTTCGACCGTCAGCCCATGCCGGGCGGATTGTTGCGTTACGGAATCCCCAACTTCAAACTGCCCAAAGAAATCATAGACCGGCGCATGAAACTGCTGAAGGAAGAAGGCATCGTGTTCAAGATGGGAGTGGAAGTTGACCTCAAACAATTGCCCGAAGGCTTCGATGCCTATGCCATTTGCACAGGAACTCCTGCTGCCCGCGACCTTGCTATCCCCGGACGGGAATTGAAGGGCATTTACTTTGCACTTGATATGCTTTCGCAACAAAATAAAATACTGGATGGCGAAACTTTCCCTACAGCACAATTGGTCAATGCCAAAGGGAAAAAGGTGCTTGTCATTGGAGGCGGTGACACCGGTTCGGACTGCATCGGTACCAGCATCCGGCATGGTGCGACGAGTGTCATTCAGATTGAAATCATGCCGAAACCACCGGTAGGCCACAACGATGCAACCCCTTGGCCACAATGGCCCATCGTGCTGAAAACAACCAGCAGTCATGAAGAAGGCTGCGAACGGCGCTGGAGCCTGGCATCCAACCGTTTTATTGGCAAGAAAGGGCACGTGTGCGGTGTAGAAGTGGAAGAAGTGGAATGGGTTGCAAACGAACAGGGGAGACCGACCATGAATCCTACGGGCAAGAAGGAAATCATTGAAGCCGACATGGTGTTACTGGCTATGGGGTTCTTAAAACCGACGCATCCCCAATTCCCCGAAAACGTATTTGTGGCAGGCGATGCAGCCCACGGAGCAAGTCTGGTGGTGAAAGCTTTGGCCGACGGACGCAAAGTGGCCAAAGAAATCGATAATTATCTCAAAAAATAAGAAACCTGAAAACAACCATTAAGTCAATAAACGTATGTGTGGAATAGTAGGCATTTTCAACATACAGTGCCAATCGCAGGAACTGAGAAACAAAGCCTTGAGAATGGCTCAGAAAATCCGTCACCGGGGTCCGGACTGGAGTGGAATCTATGTAGGAGGGTCGGCCATCCTGGCTCATGAGCGGCTTTCCATTGTCGATCCGCAATCGGGAGGACAACCGTTGTATGCTCCCGACCGCAAGCAGGTATTGGCTGTCAACGGCGAAATCTACAACCACCGGGAGATACGGGCACGCTATATCGGACAGTATGATTTCCAGACGGGAAGCGACTGCGAAGTCATACTGGCACTCTATCGGGAAAAAGGAATACATTTCCTGGAAGACCTGAACGGTATCTTCGCCTTTGCACTCTATGACGAAACAAACGACGATTACCTCATTGCACGTGACCCCATCGGTGTCATTCCATTGTATATCGGCAAGGACAAGGAAGGGTGTCTCTACGTGGCCAGCGAGTTGAAGGCGTTGGAAGGATTCTGTGATGAATACGAAGTTTTCCTGCCCGGTCATTACTATTGGGGAAAGGAAGGTAAAATGAAGCGGTGGTACACACGCGACTGGATGCAATATGAGGCTGTGGAACACAATTACACCCCACAGGCGGAGAACGAAACAGCCGTGGTGGATTCGGAACAGGCATACGAAACACAGGTAAAAGCCGTGCGTGATGCACTGGAAGCAGCCGTACAACGCCAGTTGATGTCGGATGTGCCCTACGGTGTACTCCTGTCCGGCGGGCTGGATTCATCTGTGATATCAGCCATTGCCAAAAAGTATGCCGGGAAGCGGATAGAAACAGATAACCAATCGGAAGCCTGGTGGCCACAACTTCACTCGTTTGCCATCGGTCTCAAAGGAGCGCCCGACCTGGCCAAGGCCCGCGAAGTGGCCGAACACATCGGTACCGTGCATCACGAAATCAATTACACTGTCCAGGAAGGACTGGACGCCATCCGCGATGTCATCTACTTCATTGAGACCTACGATGTCACCACAGTGCGTGCATCCACACCCATGTATTTGCTGGCGCGTGTCATCAAGAGCATGGGCATCAAAATGGTGCTGAGCGGCGAAGGTGCCGACGAAGTGTTTGGTGGATACCTTTACTTCCACAAGGCTCCCACACCACAGGCTTTCCACGAAGAAACAGTGCGCAAACTTTCCAAATTACACCTGTACGACTGCCTGCGGGCCAATAAGAGTCTGGCAGCCTGGGGGGTGGAAGGGCGTGTGCCTTTTCTTGACAAGGCTTTCCTGGACGTAGCCATGCGGTTGAATCCGGTCGTGAAGATGTGCCCCGGCAAAGAGATAGAGAAAAAAGTGGTGCGCGATGCTTTCGCTCACCTGTTGCCGGATAGCGTGGCATGGCGACAGAAAGAACAGTTCTCGGACGGAGTGGGCTACTCGTGGATTGATACTTTGAAAGAACTGACCAGTGCAGCCGTGAGTGACGAGCAAATGGCACACGCAGCCGAACGTTTCCCCATACATACACCCATGAACAAGGAGGAGTATTATTACCGCAGCATCTTTGAGGAACATTTTCCCAGTGCATCGGCCGCATTGTGCGTGCCCAGTGTACCCAGCGTGGCATGTTCGACAGCCGAAGCATTGGCATGGGATGCCTCTTTCCAGGGGAAGAACGAACCGAGCGGACGAGCCGTCAGCGGCATACACAACAAGGCATATTGACAG
>CAYPUJ010000064.1:0-14821 GCA_964413805.1 uncultured Bacteroides sp.
TTCACGCCGTTACCCGCCCGGTAACGGCAGTGAGACTGCCACTCTTGGTCCTGACGGTACGGCAACAATCGGGAAGAAAAATGCCGGACTGCAATCGTGCACCGGTTAACTGCACAGGGTGGTTCGCGTAATTGACCAATGCGGCAGGACTGCTGTATCCGGACCGATTGCGGTGCAGATGGCACACGTATAAGTAACAATACGGATAGAAAGGAAACACCAAGAAACTATTTCCATTATTTTTAGAAATAGTCCACTTTAATAGTAATAACGTTTAGTTTGGAAAAGGGAGCCTGTGAAGGTTTCCTTTTTTGTGTATGTATAATGTCCTGCTATAAAGCGCACCTTGGGCGAAGAACAAAGGCCGGATGCCGACTCTATCGTACATCCGCTCCCCACATCATCTTGGTGCGGAGCGTGTCGAAGAACTTGTGGTTGAACCGCTTCACCACTTTCACGGTGTAGTCGGCCTTGCGGATGCGCAGGCGGGTATGCTCCTTGCACGACTCACTCCGTCCGTCGATGGCCACCAGGAAGCTGTGGCTGCGGCTTTCGACGTCGAGCGTGATTTCCCGGTCGTCGCAAAGCACGATGGGGCGCACGTTGAGGCTGTGCGGTGCCACGGGTGTGAGGACGATGTTGCGGCTGTCCGGCACCATGATGGGACCTCCCACGCTGAGCGAGTAGGCGGTGGAACCGGTGGGCGTGGCCACGACCAGCCCGTCGGCCTGATAGGTGATGAGGTGTGCGCCGTTGATGGCAGTGCGTATGCTGATCATCGACGAACTGTCGCGTTTGAGCACGGCAATCTCGTTCAGGGCATACGGCTCCCTTTGCAGCCGGGGCTCGTCGCACAGCAGTTGCAGTACGCTCCGCTCTTCCACGGTGTAGTGGTTGTGGTGGATGTCGTTGAAGGTTTCTTCCATTTCGGCGGGCGAGGCATCGGCCAGGAAACCCAGCCGTCCGGTGTTGATGCCCAGTATGGGGATGCCTTTCCGCCCTGTGCGGCTGGCTGCCTTGAGAAACGTGCCGTCGCCGCCTATGCTGAGCACCATGTCGGCAGTGAAGTTGTCGTCTTCGAAAAGTTCTGCATGCGGAATGTGGAGGTGGTGTTCCTCGGTGAGGAACCGGTAGTATTCCTTGCAGATGCAGACTTGTGCACCGTGTTGCTCCAACAAATGGAAAAGGGTGTCGGCATGGGAAGACTTCCGGGCTTGGTAGGTATTTCCGAATATGGCGAATTTCATCTTCAGTTCTGTTATTATTACTTGCAAAGATGCCATTTTTTTCTTAGAAAGCTGCCAACTTACCGCTATAATTTGTACTTTTGCCTCCAAATTATAAACAATTGCTAAATCCATTATGACTAAATTAAGTGTGAATATAAATAAGGTGGCGACGTTGCGCAACGCCCGTGGCGGCAATGTGCCGGACGTGGTGAAGGTGGCGCTGGATTGCGAGAAGTTTGGGGCCGACGGCATCACCGTGCATCCCCGTCCGGACGAACGGCACATCCGTCACAAAGACGTGTACGACCTGCGTCCCCTGTTGCGCACGGAGTTCAACATCGAAGGCTATCCGTCGCGCGAGTTCATCGACCTGGTGCTGAAGGTGAAGCCCCACCAGGTGACATTGGTGCCCGACAGCCCCTCGCAGCTTACGTCGAACGCGGGTTGGGACACCAAGGTTCATTGTGCATTCCTCTCCGAGGTGCTGGAGGCGTTCAACCATGCCGGCATCCGCACGTCGGTGTTTGTGTCGACCGACACGGAAATGATAGAATACGCCGCCAAGGCGGGCACAGACCGTGTGGAACTCTACACCGAACCCTACGCCAGTGCCTACGCCAAAGGCAAGGAAGCTGCTGTGGCACCTTTTGTGGAAGCCGCCAAGGTGGCACGGAAGCTGGGGCTGGGCGTAAACGCCGGACACGACCTGAGCCTGGTCAATCTGCACTGTTTTTACGAAAACATCCCTTGGCTGGAAGAGGTGTCCATCGGCCATGCGTTGATTTGCGACGCGCTCTACCTGGGATTGGAACGCACGATTCAGGAATATAAGAACTGTCTTCACTGATGGAAACGATGTTGTTACTGGCGCAGGCCGCCCAGGGGCTGGCCGATTCGATTGCGGGGGCAAACCCGGTGCTGACTCCGGTGGAGGCTGCCGGGGAAATGAACCTGTGGAGCATGGCCGTGAAGGGTGGCTGGATTATGATAGTGTTGGCAGCCATGTCTGTATTGTGCTTTTACATCTTGTTCGAGCGCAACTATGTAATCCGGAAGGCCGGGAAGGAAGACCCGCAATTCATGGAACGCATCAAGGACTACATCCTGAACGGCGACATCAAGTCGGCACTGAACTATTGCCGCAGCGTGAGCACCCCGTCCGCCCGCATGATCGAAAAAGGCATCAGCCGTTTGGGCCGTCCCGTGAACGACGTGCAGGCCGCCATCGAGAACGTGGGCAACTTTGAAGTGGCCAAGCTGGAGAAAGGCATGACCATCATGGCCACCATTGCAGGAGGTGCACCCATGCTGGGCTTCCTGGGAACGGTGACGGGCATGGTCCGCGCTTTCTGGGAAATGGCCAACGCGGGCAACAACATCGACATCACTCTGCTGTCGGGCGGCATATACGAGGCCATGATAACCACGGTGGGAGGCTTGATTGTGGGCATCATAGCCATGTTTGCCTACAATTACCTGGTGACGTTGATAGACGGTGTGGTCAACAAGATGGAAGCCAAGACGATGGCGTTTATGGACCTGCTGAACGAACCCGCGTGAGGTGTTCCTTTCCGCATCACATCAACCATTGATTCATTAACCATTAGATTACTGGAACAACGTGTTAAAGCGCAGAGCCAAAATATCGCCCACTTTCAGCATGGCATCCATGACGGACCTGATTTTCTTGCTGCTGATATTCTTCATGATAACTTCCACGATGGTGTCGCCGAACGCCATCAAGGTGCTGTTGCCCCAAGGCAGGCAGCAGACATCCGCCAAGCCGCTGACCCGGGTGATTATCGACAAGGAACTGAACTACTATGCAGCATTCGGCAACGACCGCGAACAACCGGTTTCGCTGGAAGAACTGCCTCCTTTCTTGCGTGCCTGTGCCGAGAAAGAACCGGAAATGTACGTGGCCCTGTATGCCGACGAGACGGTGCCTTACGGGGAAATCGTGAAGGTACTGAACATCGCAAACGAGAATCACTTCAAAATGGTGCTGGCCACACGCCCGCCCGAACCGAAATAAGGACGACCGACCGTGAATCAGAAGAAGAAGGGTAAATACGTGGGAATAGCCGGTGCGTCGCTGGTGCACGTGGCGTTTCTTGTTTTCCTGTTGCTGAAGTGCATCGCACTGCCCAAGCCGTCGGAGGAAAGCGGGATGCCCGTGTTGCTGGGAGAAGTGCCGGACGCAGGAGGCTTTGCCGACCCTTCGCTGGTGGAAGTGGAAACCATGCCGGAAGACATTTCGCCGGTGGCACAGGAGGCCGTGGAGCAGCCGCTGATTACACAGGACGCAGAAGAGACGGTGGCCATCCCCGACAACGCCAAGGCCGACCCTGCCGAGGCTGAAGAAAAGACCGAGGCCGAGCGGGTCGAGGAAGCCCGGAAGCTGGCCGAGGCCAAGGCCGAGCAGGAACGCCGGGAGGCCGAAGAGGCGGCACGCCAGCGGGTGGCCGGTGCTTTCGGGAAAGGTGCCCAAATGGGCAACAAGGGCGAGACGCAAGGCGATGGCATCCAGGGAAGCCCTGCCGGAAACGCGCCGCAAGGAGCCGGAAGCGGCACGGGCGGCTATGGGGAGTTCAGTCTGGGCGGACGTTCCATCGGGGCGGGAGGACTGCCGCGTCCCGTCTATGACGTGCAGGACGAGGGAAAGGTGGTGGTGGACATCACCGTGAACCCCGCAGGCTACGTGATAGCCACCGGCATCAACCGGCAGACCAACACCGTGAATCCCGCCTTGCGCAAGGCGGCCGAGGACGCGGCCAAGAAGGCACGCTTCAACGCCGTGGAGGGGCTGAACAACCAATCGGGAACAATCACTTATTATTTTAACCTCAAATAAAAGAAGGAGACGATTATGGGTACTGTTTATGTTTTTTTTGCCGACGGCTTTGAAGAAATGGAAGCCTTTGCTTCGGTAGACATCCTGAGACGTGCCGGACTGGCCGTGGAAATGGTGAGCGTAACCCCGAATGAGATTGTGAAGGGGGCACACGACATTCCTGTGCTTTGCGACAAGAACATCGTGAACTGCGACTTCTGCGATGCCGGACTGATTGTGCTGCCCGGCGGACTGCCCGGAGCCACCACGCTGGACGAGTGCGAAGACCTGCGCAAACTCATCGTGAAGTTTGCGGAAGCAGGCAAACCCATTGCAGCCATCTGTGCCGCTCCGATGATTCTGGGCAAGCTGGGAGTGCTGAAGGGCAAGAAGGCTACGTGCTATCCCGGCTTCGACCAATATCTGGAAGGCGCCACGTACACCGGCGCGCTGGTGGAACAGGACGGCAACATCATCACCGGCAAAGGCCCTGCGGCCGCCATGCCTTTCGCCCTGGCCGTGGTGAACCTGCTGTGCGGCCCGGACAAGGTGCAGGAACTGAAGGAAGCCATGATGTGCGTGGACTGAACGCTTTTCGTGTAACTCCAATCTGATTTCCGTGTGCTCGTGAAGTATGCATTGATTGTGGCCGGGGGCAAAGGTTTGCGCATGGGAGGTGATCTGCCCAAGCAGTTCCTGCCCTTGGGCGGGAAGCCCGTGCTGATGCGCACGTTGGAGGCTTTTCATGCCTGTGACCCGGAAATGCGGCTGATAGTGGTGCTCCCGCAAACCCAGCAAGCCTATTGGGCGGAACTGTGTCGGGAGCACCGTTTCGGCTTGCCGCATGTGCTGGCCGACGGAGGAGAAACCCGTTTCCATTCGGTACGCAACGGCCTGGCCCTGGTGCAGGCACCCGGTTTGGTGGGGGTGCACGACGGGGTGCGCCCGTTTGTGTCGCAGGACGTGATAGCCCGTTGCTATGCGGAGGCGGCAACCTGGCGGGCGGTGGTGCCCGTCACGGACGTGGTGGAGACTGTGCGCCGGATTGACGGTGAGGGTAGCCACACCGTGCCGCGCGACAACTACAAGCTGGTGCAGACTCCCCAGGTGTTTGATGCCGGGCTGTTGCAGGCGGCCTATCGCCAGCCCTACACACCGGCCTTCACCGACGATGCCTCGGTGGTGGAAGCCTTGGGCGTGCCTGTCCACCTGACGGCAGGCAACCGGGAAAACATAAAGATAACAACTCCTTTCGACCTGGTAATCGCTTCGGCACTGGTGGACTCATGTTCGATCTGACGACGCGCGACATAAAGTTCCTGCCGGGGGTCGGTCCACGGCGTGCCTCGGTGCTCAATGCAGAAGCCGGCATCCATTCGCTTCACGACCTGCTGTATTATTTTCCTTATAAATATGTAGACCGCAGCCGTGTCTACACCATCCGCGAAATCACCGGCACCATGCCCTACATCCAGTTGAAAGGGGAAATCGTCAGTTACGAACAGATGGGCGAGGGCAGGCAGCAACGCCTGGTGGGACACTTCTCGGACGGGACGGGATTTGTGGACCTCGTCTGGTTCAACGGGCTGAAGTATGTGTTGGAGAACTACAAACTCCGCAAGCCCTACGTGGTGTTCGGCAAGCCGGGCGTGTTCAACGGTCGCATCCAGTTGCCCCATCCCGATATTGACCCGGCGGACGAGTTGCAACTGACTTCCTTGGGGATGCGTCCCTACTACAACACCACGGAGAAGATGAAGCGTGCAGGGCTCAACTCCCACGCTTTGGAGAAGCTGATGCATACCCTGATACAGCAAATCCGGGAACCCCTGCCCGAAACTCTTTCGTCCGACATTCTCCACGAACATCACCTCTTGCCGCTGACCGAGGCTTTGGTGAATATTCACTTCCCCGCCAATGCAGAACTGTTGCGCAAGGCGCAGTACCGGCTGAAGTTTGAGGAACTGTTCTATATCCAGCTTAACATTCTCCGCTATGCCAACGACCGCCGGAAGAAGTACCGTGGGTATGTGTTCAGCCGGGTAGGTGAGGTGTTCAATACTTTTTATACAAGGAACCTCCCTTTCCGGCTGACCAACGCCCAGAAACGGGTGCTGAAAGAAATACGCCGCGACATGGGTTCCGGACGGCAGATGAACCGCCTGCTGCAAGGCGATGTGGGCAGCGGCAAGACGCTGGTGGCCCTGATGAGCATGTTGATAGCTTTGGACAATCACTACCAGGCCTGCCTGATGGCTCCCACGGAAATCCTGGCCAACCAGCATTATGAAACCATCGGCACATTGCTGCACGGCATGGATGTCCGCGTGGAGTTGCTCACCGGTTCGGTCAAAGGCAAACGGCGGGCGTCGATTCTGGAAGGGCTGCTCACAGGGGAGGTGCAAATCCTGGTGGGCACGCACGCAGTCATTGAGGATACGGTAAACTTCTCGGCCTTGGGCTTTGTGGTCATCGACGAACAGCACCGCTTCGGCGTGGAACAACGTGCCCGCCTTTGGAGCAAGAGTGTACAGCCGCCTCACGTACTGGTTATGACAGCCACCCCTATTCCGCGCACCCTGGCCATGACACTGTACGGCGACCTGGACGTGTCGGTCATCGACGAACTTCCGCCGGGACGCAAGCCGGTCGCTACATTGCACCAGTTTGACAGCCGCCGGGCTTCCATCTATGCTTCAGTGCGGAGCCAGATAGCCGAAGGCAGGCAGGTGTACATTGTCTATCCCCTTATCACCGAGAGCGAGAAGATGGACCTGAAGAACCTTGAAGAAGGCTATCTGCACGTGTGCGAGGCATTCCCGGATTGCCGGGTCTGCAAGGTGCACGGACGCATGAAGTCTGCGGAGAAGGATGCGCAGATGCAGCTGTTTGTTTCGGGACAGGCACAAATCATGGTGGCCACCACTGTCATTGAGGTGGGGGTGAATGTGCCCAACGCTTCGGTCATGATTATCGAGAATGCCGAACGTTTCGGGCTTTCACAACTTCACCAGCTCAGAGGACGTGTGGGGAGAGGAGCCGACCAGTCTTATTGCATCCTGGTGACGGGCTACAGACTGAGCGAAGATACCCGCAAGCGCATCGAAATCATGGTACGTACCAATGATGGGTTCGAGATAGCCGAAGCCGACCTCAAGTTGCGTGGCCCCGGCGACCTGGAGGGCACGCAGCAGAGCGGTATTGCCTTTGACCTGAAGATAGCCGACATCGCCCGCGACGGGCAACTTCTGCAATACGTCCGTGAGGTGGCACAGCGCGTGGTGGACACTGATCCCACCGGCATCCTTCCCGAAAACGAAGTGCTGTGGCGGCAACTCAAAGCCTTGCGAAAAACGAATGTCAACTGGGCGGTCATCAGCTGAGGGCTGCAGGTCGAGGGGATTCTGTTGCAGATGTGCCGGGGAACGGTGTTTTCACGATTGCGGGCTGTTTCTATTGAATATTTTCGGTTAAAAAGTGTATTTGAGTGCAAGGTGTGTTGTAGAACATGTTTTACTTCATCTTTTTGATTTATAAACAGGTAAATAACCTGCAAACGTTCTCTTGCCTGGGAGACGATGAAAAAAAGTTAATGGAGATGTGCATTTCTCAATGATATGTTTTACCTTTGAGAAACTTTTTAGAACAAACAAGGAATTCGCGTAAAACAAGTTGGAGAAGCTTGCTACGAGTGCCACAACGAACAACAAACAGAATGAGATTTACTTGCTTAAAGAACATTTTTATAGCCGCAACTGTTGTTATGGTGGGTGGAAACGCATTCGCCCAAGACCTGATAGCCCGACAGGCTCCCATTGATAGGAAACTGAAGAGTGTAGATTCGCTGGCTTTGCAGAAACAGATTCGTGCAGAGCAGGCTCTATATCCCGGTTTGGATTTGTATCCCAATTGGGACAACGAGTATGTACAGGCTTACAAAGACGCAACCATCCCTGACAAATATACATTCGATTTGAGGGGATTCTGTATGCCCACTGAGCATACACGTATTACGGATGTGTTTGGTTATCGTCCGCGTCGTCGGCGTGCACATTACGGTCTGGACATCAAAGTGTATGTGGGCGACACCATTCGTGCGGCATTCGATGGCAAGGTACGTGTGGTAAAGAATCAAGGCCGTCGGGGCTATGGCAAGTATGTGGTGATTCGTCACGACAACGGGTTGGAAACCGTCTATGGGCATTTGTCAAAGCAGTTGGTTGCGGTTAACCAACGGGTAAAAGCAGGCGAGCCGATAGCTTTGGGCGGCAACACGGGACGTTCTACGGGTTCGCACCTGCATTTTGAGACCCGTTTTTTGGGCATTCCCATCAATCCCGCACTGATGTTTGACTTCGAGAAACAAGACATAGTGGCAGACAGCTACACCTATCACAAGAGTGGAACGTCAAATCAAGGCGGCACAGCCAAGGGTATGTTCTACAAGGTGAAGAGCGGAGATACTCTTTCCAAGATAGCTGCCCGGCAGGGCGTGTCTGTCAACACGCTGTGCAAGTTGAACCGCATCACCCGCACTACCATCTTGCGACCGGGACAGGTGTTGCGCTGTTCGTGAGACAGACTAAAAACGTATACAATCAGCATTAGCAGGAGGGT
The DNA here is from genome assembly GCA_964413805.1 of uncultured Bacteroides sp. Classification (GTDB taxonomy): domain Bacteria; phylum Bacteroidota; class Bacteroidia; order Bacteroidales; family Bacteroidaceae; genus Bacteroides. The sequence continues at coordinate 8,680 of CAYPUJ010000064.1, forward strand.
GCTTTAATATAAATTTAGAGTGCCCTCTTTTCTTTATTTCTTCGATTATTCCTACCTTTGCGGCAAAAGTATGGGGAGATGAAAGATACTAAGAAAGAATTCGAGCATGTCATCGGCATCTGCCGCGATTTGTTTTCCAAGAAACTTCATGACTACGGCTCCGCATGGCGCATCCTCCGTCCGGCTTCTGTGACCGACCAACTCTTCATCAAGGCTAACCGCATCCGCAGCATCGAGACCAAAGGTGTATCATTGGTGGACGAAAGTATCCGCAGCGAATATATGGCCATTGTCAACTATGGTATCGTGGGGCTGATTCAACTGGAACTGGGTTATGCGGAGTCTGCGGACATCTCTGTGGAAGAAGCCTTGACCCTGTATGACAAGTATGCAAAAGCCTCTTTGGAGCTCATGCTTGCCAAGAATCACGATTACGACGAAGCATGGCGCAGTATGCGCATCACTTCCTATACCGATTTGATTCTGATGAAAATCTACCGCACCAAGCAGATGGAAAGTCTGGCGGGCAAAACGTTGGTGTCCGAGGGTGTGGATGCCAACTACATGGACATGATAAACTACGCTGTGTTTGGTTTGATTAAGATAGAATTTGGAAACTGACAAACTACATATCATCCGGAAGATAAGTGTAAATCTCTGCCGTTTTTTGTTGGGTGCAGTGTTCATTGTGTCGGGCTTCGTGAAAGCAGTGGATCCTTTGGGCACGTTCTACAAGCTGCAAGAATATTTAAGGGCGTTCGGCCTGACAGACTGGTGTCCTGTCTACATCATCCTGCTGGCGGCAGTGTTGTTGGCTTTCACGGAGTTTTGTGCAGGTATGTTTCTGTTTCTCGGCATCCGCAGGTTAGGTGCGTCTTGGGTTTTGTTGCTGTTGCTGTTGTTCATGACACCGTTGACGCTTTATCTGGCCATTGCCAATCCGGTGTCCGACTGCGGGTGCTTTGGCGATGCCTGGGTGTTGACCAACTGGGAGACATTCGGCAAGAATGTGGTGCTCCTGGCTTTGGCGGTGTATGTGTTCAAGGGACGGAAGCTGATATTCCGTTTTATCACGGTGAAAGTGGAGTGGGTGATGTCGATGTACACCATGCTCTTCGTCACGATTCTCTCCTTCTACTGCCTGCGCAACTTGCCCATACTGGATTTCCGTCCCTACAGGATTGGGGTAAACATCCCGGAAGCCATGAGCATACCCGAAGGGGCACCCACCACCGAAATAGAGACCCGCTTCATCCTGGAGAAGGACGGCAAACAAAAGACGTTCACTTTGGACAACTATCCGGACAGCACCTGGACTTTTGTAGAAGCACGCACAGTTGTGATCAGGCAAGGATATGTGCCGCCCATACACGACTTCTCGTTGAACGATGCCGTGACGGGCGAAGACCTTACGGACAGCATCCTGTCGCGGCAAGGCTATGTGTTCTTGCTGGTGGCTCCTTATATCGAGCAGGCCGATGACAGCAACATCGACCTGATAAATGAAATATACGACTACAGTGTGGAGCGTGGCTACGGTTTTTGGGCCGTGACCTCCTCGCAGGGTGATGCCATCGAACAGTGGCGCGACAGGACGGGGGCTGAATATCCTTTCTGTACGGCCGATGACACCACGCTGAAGACCATCATCCGTTCCAACCCGGGTATGTTGTTGCTCAAGCAGGGAACCATCCTGAACAAGTGGAGCAACAGCACGTTGCCGGACGAATATGTGCTGACCGACGCACTGGAACGTCTGCCTTTGGGACAACAAAAGCAAGTGGACGACCGGCGCACCATCGGCTACGTATTACTGTGGTTCATTGTTCCGCTGATGGGCGTGTTGGGTTTGGACTTCTTGCTCGTAAAGCGGAATGGCCGCATCAGGAATATGCGTATTACTTAATCCTTTAAATAGATAAACAAAATGAGAAAGAACATTGTTGCAGGAAACTGGAAAATGAACAAAACCCTCCAAGAGGGGATTGCTCTGGCAAAAGAACTGAATGAAGCATTGGCCAACGAAACGCCCAATTGCGATGTGATTATCTGTACTCCCTTTATCCACCTGGCTTCGGTGGCTCCGCTGGTAGACTCCGCCAAAATCGGTGTAGGTGCAGAAAACTGCGCCGACAAGGAGTCGGGTGCCTACACGGGTGAAGTATCGGCTGCTATGGTGGCTTCCACAGGTGCCAGGTATGTCATTCTGGGGCATTCCGAGCGTCGCGCTTACTATCACGAGACTGTGGAAATCCTGGAAGAGAAAGTGAAACTGGCTCTGGCCAACGGACTGACCCCCATCTTCTGCATCGGTGAAGTGCTGGAAGAACGCGAGGCAGGCAAGCAAAACGAAGTGGTGGCCGCACAGCTGGCTTCGGTGTTCTCGCTCCCGGCAGAAGACTTCTCCAGGATTGTCTTGGCTTACGAGCCGGTTTGGGCCATTGGCACAGGCAAGACAGCCACGCCGGAACAGGCAGAAGAGATACATGCTTTCATCCGCAGCACGGTGGCCGGGAAGTATGGCCAGGAAGTGGCCGACAACTGTTCCATCCTCTACGGTGGCAGCTGCAAGCCCTCCAACGCCAAAGAACTGTTTGCGAAACCCGACGTGGATGGCGGCCTGATTGGCGGTGCCGCGTTGAAGGTGGCCGACTTCAAGGGCATCATTGACGCATTCAACGCTTAAAAAGCTGCGGATTGCGGATAGAAGGGAAAGCTGCCAGGGGCGTGTCAAGACGGAAAACGACTTTCGGAAGCGAAATTCCGGTTGTTGACGGCCCCGCGCCTTCCCTTTTTTCTTCTTTTATTTTTTCATCATCAACATTGACAATCGAAATGAAACTGCTTGGTTTGCTTGTGGGGATGTGCTTTGCGGGGCTCGTCTCCGTGGAAGCGCAGAACATCGTGAAGAGTCTGGAACGGGATGTGCCCGGACAAGGAAAGGTGAGAATCTACCAGGACCCCCGCATTGCGGAACTGATCGGGACGGACTCCGCGTCGGTGGCAAGGCAAGGCGAAATGAAAGTCATCAAAGCTGCCGGTTATCGCATACAGGTGTATGCCGGCAACAACACGAGGCAGGCCAAAAACGAGGCCTACGCAGTAGCCTCGCGCGTGACATCCTACTTCCCTGAACTGGAAACCTACACCTTCTTCAATCCGCCCCGCTGGCTTTGCAGGGTGGGAGACTTCCGCAGCATTGAGGAAGCCGATGTCATGATGCGCAAGATGCGTGCCACCGGCGTATTCAAGGAGGTGTCCATCGTGAAGGAGCAAATCAACATCTATTTCTGAGAGAGGGCGTATTACTTTATTACTACATTAACTTTCCTATGTTAGACAAAGAAATCATCGAGTCTCCCGCCTTGGAGGAATTGCAAGTGCATTATCGGCGCATCCTCACGCTGCTGGGCGAGGATGCAAGCCGCGAAGGTTTGCAGAAAACACCGGAGCGCGTGGCAAAGGCCATGCTTTCGCTGACCAAAGGGTATCACATGGACCCGCACGAGGTGCTCCGTTCCGCCAAGTTCAAGGAGGCATACAGCCAGATGGTGATTGTGAAGGACATAGATTTCTTTTCGCTTTGCGAGCACCACATGCTTCCTTTCTACGGGAAGGCACACGTGGCCTACATTCCCAACGGCTACATCACGGGGCTGAGCAAGATAGCCCGCGTGGTTGACATCTTTTCCCACCGCCTTCAGGTGCAGGAGCGCATGACGCTGCAAATTAAGGAGTGCATTCAGGAGACACTCAATCCGCTGGGAGTCATGGTCGTGGTAGAGGCCAAGCACCTGTGTATGCAGATGCGTGGCGTGGAAAAGCAGAACTCCATCACCACCACTTCCGACTTTACCGGTGCGTTCAACCAGGCCAAGACACGCGAAGAGTTCATGAACCTCATCCGCACCCGCCGGTAGGTCTGGACAAGCTCACCGGACCGCACGTCATTGTCCGGGCACGACATAGGCCACTTCCTTGAACCAATAGCGTCGGATTTCCCCCGTTTCGTCCTCCAGCACAAGCTGCCCGTCCGCTTCCACGCGGACAAGGCGGGCGCGGAAGATTCCCCGTTTGTCCGCATAGGGGTGAAAACCTTCCCGGCGGAAGAGGCTTTGTGCATAGCGGTCGGCAAGTTCGCCGGCAAAGTGCCCCGTGGTGTCGGCTTGCAGTTGCCGGTAGTATGCCGTGATGCGCAGCATGATGCCCTCCAGCACTTGTGCGCGGTCGTGCTGCCTGCCGGTGACCTGGCAGAGCGAGACAGGGTTGGGCGCATCGCTCAGGAAGCGTTCCTGGTTGATGTTGATTCCCACACCGCAGACCGAGCGGGCAAGGCGGTTCCCGCAGAGGTCGTGTTCGACGAGGATTCCACAGATTTTCCGTTCTTCCCGGTAAATGTCGTTGGGCCACTTGATGGAGAAGCCCGTGGACTGTTGTGCCAGTTCTTCCTTGATGGCCAATGAAATCAGTTGCGAGAGCACAAACTGCCGGCGGGCTTCCAGAAAGGTGGGGTAGAGCACGAAACTGAATAGCAGGTTTTTGCCCCGTTCCGCTTCCCAGCTGTTGCCCCGTTGCCCCTTGCCGGCGGTTTGGTAGTCGGCAATGACGGTGGTCAGTTCGGGCACGCTGTCGGGATGCGCGTCGCAGAGCCGGGTCAGGTATCGGTTGGTGGAGTCGGTCTCGTCCAGCCGGACAAGCGGCGGCAGGAGGGGGTGTCGTATGTCTTTTCCGTTCATGGGTGAAACAGTTGTGTCGGTTCAGAAAGCGGTGGGGTAGAACGCATCGCGGATGTGCTCTATGTGGAAGTTGCCCGGCCTGCCCACCACGGTCAGTATGTCAAACCTCACCGGTGCGTCGATGGCAAACTGCTTGATGTAGGCATCGGCGGCCACAAGGATGTGGCGCACCTTCTTCCAGTTCACGGCATCCTGCGGAGCCTGGTAGGTGGTGTGCGTGCGGGTTTTCACCTCGACCACGACCAGTTCGCCGCCTTGCGTGGCCACGATGTCCAGTTCCAGGTGGTTTTTCCGCCAGTTGCGGTGGCGGATGGTGTAGCCGTTTGCTTCCAGGTAGGCGACGGCGGCGTCTTCTCCGTCCTTGCCGAGGATGATGTGTTCTGCCATGAGCGATGAATATTTTTTCCGGGTAGTCTTTTCTGATTGAACTTTTCCGCGCGGCGCAAAGGCAAAAGTAGTGATTTCGTTCGGTATAGCGATGGAAAAGACGGTGAAAAACCGCTTTTTTGCCATCTGTGTCTGTTTTTGCGCCCGTTTTGTTTGTGTTTTTCGGAAGGAAAGTTAATTTTGCAGGAGGTATGAGAAGAAGAGATAAAGTCTGTGTGCGGGCAACTTCCGAAGAGCCCAAGCGGAGTCAGCGCATTGTCTGCCTGATGAGCGAGGAAGAACTGCGGATTGTGGACAGTTATCTGAAGCGTTACAAGATAACCAACAAATCGCGCTGGTTCAGGGAGATTGTGCTCGCATTCGTCCACAGGAACATGGAGAAAGACTATCCCACACTCTTCAGCGAACACGACATGCGTCGATAAACCCTCCTATGATTGCTACGAACGATACTTATTACATGAAGCAGGCCCTCGAAGAAGCCCGCCGGGCGGCCGGACAAGGCGAAGTGCCCGTGGGTGCGGTGGTGGTCTGCCGCGACCGCATCATTGCGCGTGCCCACAACCTGACAGAGACGTTGACCGACGTAACGGCCCATGCCGAGATGCAAGCCATCACGGCGGCCGCTGCGGCCTTGGGCGGAAAATACCTGACCGGTTGCACCCTGTACGTCACCGTGGAACCCTGCGTGATGTGTGCCGGTGCCATTGCCTGGGCACAGATAGCCCGGCTGGTGTTTGGCGCGGGCGACGAGAAACGCGGCTACCGGCGTTATGCCCCCTGTGCCCTCCATCCCAAGACCACGGTGACCGAAGGCGTGCTGGCCGATGAATGCGCCGCGCTGATGAAAGACTTTTTTGCGGCGCGGCGGCGTTAATCCTGCCGTTTTCTCCCTTGCTTTTCCCCGTTTGTTGGACACCTGTATCGAACGTCTTCCGTGCCTGTACCGGACACGTTCGATACAGGTGTCCAGCGTGTTCGGTACAGGTATCCAACAAACGGGGTACAGGTATAGCGCG
>CAYPUJ010000065.1:0-14579 GCA_964413805.1 uncultured Bacteroides sp.
GGGGCATAAAAGTCATTTTATACAGATTTTCGGTCAAAGCACCCAACCCGCCATTGCCCCAACAGGCGTAACTTTGCCCGAAATTAATCACACTTAACAAAAAGATTCACCCATGAAATCCGTAGCATTTCTGCTGGCTGCCCTGTTCAGCCTGTATGTGTCCGGACAAGAATACTTTCCGGACGGTACCCCCATTCCCGACTGGTTCCGACAGAACGAAATCGTAAAGCCGGAGCACTTAGGAACGCAATACAACCTGGCCGATTACGGTGTGGTGAACGACAGCACACTGCTGCAAACCGAGAAGATACAGGCAGTCATCGACCGGGCCGCACAAAACGGCGGCGGGGTCATCGTGGTACCGAAAGGTACATACCTGACGGGGTCGCTCTTCTTCAAACCCCGCACGCACCTCCACCTGGAAGAGGAAGCCACGCTGAAGGGCAGCGACGACATCAGTCACTTTGCCATCGTAGACACACGCATAGAAGGGCAGAGCCTGAAATATTTTGCCGCCCTCATCAATGCCGACCGCGTGGACGGGTTCACCATCTCCGGCAAAGGCACCATCGACGGAAACGGTTCGCGCTACTGGCGGTCGTTCTGGCTTCGCCGCAAGGTCATCCCCCAATGCACGAACATGGACGAACTGCGCCCCCGACTGGTGTACATCTCGAACAGCAATGACATCCAGCTGTCCGGCGTGCGGCTCATCAACTCGCCGTTCTGGACCACACACCTCTACCGCTGCAACAACGCCAAGCTGCTCGATCTCTACATCTTTGCCCCCTCGGAACCGGTGAAAGCCCCCAGCAGCGATGCCGTGGACATCGATGCGTGCAACAACGTACTGATAAAGAACTGCTACATGTCGGTGAACGACGATGCCGTCGCCCTGAAGGGAGGCAAAGGCCCGTGGGCGGACACCGACCCGAACAACGGCGCCAACACCAACATCATCATCGAGGACTGCGTGTACGGCTTCTGCCACAGCGGACTGACCTGCGGCAGCGAGGCCATCCACAACCGCAACATCGTGCTGCGCCGCTGCAAGATTCAGAACGCCACCCGGCTGCTCTGGCTGAAGATGCGCCCCGACACGCCGCAACACTACGAATACATCACCGTGGAAGACATCACGGGCGATGCCAAGAGCTTCCTCTACGTGAGACCCTGGACGCAGTTCTTCGACCTGAAAGACCGGAAAGACATCCCGCTTTCCCTCTCGAACAACGTGACCATGCGCAACATCACGCTGGATTGCGACATCTTCTTCAACGTCAGCCCGTCTGACCAGTACAAACTGAAGGACTTCACCTTCGAGAACCTGAACATCAAAGCCAACGACGGCACGTGCGACAAATCGCAAGTGGAGGGCTTTGAGTGGAAGAACGTAAACATCGAACAGAAATAGACCTGCACTCATCGGTTCACATACATACCTGCGCAACAAAGCCGCCTCACCCCGCAATGGGGAAGGCGGCTTTGTCACACCATAGGGGCACGCAGGCCGGCAGTTCAGTTGAAATAGTACAGGAAAACCGCCACGCCTTCGAGCGCTTTCTTTTTCCCGCCTTCTATCTCGATGGCAAACTTCACTTCGGCCTTGGCCACCCCACGCAGGTTGGCCAGCGACTGCAGGTGGGCCACCAGGCGGATGCGCTGGCCTGCCAGCACGGCCTGGCCGAACTTCATCTTGTCCATCCCGTAATTGATCATCATCTTCAGGTTGTTCACCTCGATGATCTGACCCCACAGGTATGGCAACATGGACAAGGTGAGATAGCCGTGGACAATCGTGCTGTGAAAAGGACTTTCCACTTTGGCACGCTCCACGTCCACATGAATCCACTGATGGTCCAACGTGGCATCTGCAAACAGGTTGATGCGCTCCTGAGGAATCTCCACGTAGTCCGAAACACCGATTTGCCGGCCTACCAGCTTCTCAAACTCTTCATACGAATTGACAATCACTTTTTCCATTACTTCCTTTGCTTTAAAAAATATAACGAGAACTTGCGCAAATATCGCCTTTTTCGGGGGAAAAGACAAAAAATGACTAAACGAACTGCCTGCGGTTTTGCATGTTTTCATATCTTTGCGACATGAAAAAGCATTCCATCTACCTTCTGCTGACTGCCTGCGCCGCCTTGTGTGCAGGAGTGACACTGCCTTTCCTTGCCGGAAGCAAACTGCTGGACCCGACACAAGAATCTGCCAGGTTGGAAGTGCCCTACTGCGTGACACCTCCCCGCGTGCCCAACCAAATCGAATTTGCCGGGCAAGTCATCGACCTGCAACGCTACGACCACCGCGAACGCATGGACCGCGAGCTCATGGCATTCACCTACATGCATTCCAGCACGATGCTCACCCTGAAACGGGCCAACCGCTATTTCCCGGTCATCGAACCCATCCTGAAGGCAGAAGGCCTGCCCGACGACTTCAAATACCTCGCAGTCATCGAAAGCAGCCTCAACCCCCTGGCCAAAAGCCCGGCCGGCGCAGCAGGCATCTGGCAGTTCATGCCTGCCACGGGAAGGGAATTCGGCCTGGAGGTGAACAACAACATCGACGAACGGTATCACATCGAAAAGGAAACGGTAGCGGCCTGCCGGTATCTCAAACAGGCATACAAACGCTATGGCAACTGGCTGTGTGCGGCAGCCTCCTACAACGCCGGGCTGGCACGCATCTCCGGCGAACTGCAAAAGCAACAGGCCACACAAGCCGCCGACCTCTGGCTGGTGGAAGAAACCTCACGCTACATGTTCCGCCTGCTTGCCGCGAAAGCCATCCTGAGCGATCCGCAACGATATGGATTCCTGCTCAAACGCGAGCAACTCTATCCGCCCATTCCTTACACCGAAATCACGCTGGACACCGCCATCACAAACCTGGCAGACTTTGCCCGGAAGCAGGACATCACGTTTGCCCAGCTCAAAGATGCCAATCCCTGGCTGAGGCAATACAGCCTGAACAACAAAAGCCGCCGCACCTACACCCTCAAGATTCCCACACAGGCCGGTATGCACTACGACCCCGCACAGACGGTCGCCCACGAAAAGGCTTGGGTCATCGACTGAGCGCAGGCAGCCTCTTTGCTCATTGCTTCTCCGTCAGGTGTTTCCAGTAACGCACGGGCATATCGCTCCGCTGCTTGCGGGGATTCGACCGCTCGCGGATGGCAATGGAGTGGAAATAGGTTTTCCACAGACGCTGGAACAACTCCTCGTCCGCAGCCTGCTGCCCGGCGGAAAGCCTGCCGGTGGAGAAGAAACCTCCCTGCCCGTCCTCTGCAAAATGCACCCGACGAACCGTCCGCGAATCGTGGTAGAAGCCATAGGCACGGCGCAAGTCATAAATCAGCCAACGCTGGTCGGCAAAGCGGTCCTGAAAGTGGGAAACAACGAGAGGCAAAGCATTCTTCTCGGGTTCCACCGCTGCAAAGTAGACACCATCGCTCCCCTTCTGGAAACGTATGAACTGCAACAGCCGCTCGCGTTCATGCTTCACCCGCCTCCACATCTGCAAAACTGCCAGCACATCCGCATCCGCAAAATCGGTCTCAATGGAACGAGGCGCATCGATCACTTTGCACAGATAGCGGAACAGCAGCGTCGGGGTTTCTTCTTCCTCGGCCAACCAGCTTTGTGTCACACAGGCCTGTGCCGTAGCCGACAGTTTCTTCTGCAACGCCCGCCACACCCGGGCTGCTTTGGCTTCGTCGGTGGCAACGGTCAATGCTTCCTCGCAAAACAAGGGCAAAGGCGCTCCTGCCGGCAAAACCACGTCGGGAAAAGTACGGCGGGCATAGGCTTCGAACACCACCGTCAGCAGCCCGTCAAAGGTCCGGTCGAAACAAAACGCCTTCATGGCTTTCCCTCCTTCCCGAAGTCGAGCAGCAACTGACGCTCGTCCACCCTCTTGCGCGGTCCGGGCAACAGAAGCTGCCGCACGTTCTGTGGCCCCAGTTCATGAACCGTATGCGACGGAAGTTCGCTGCACGTAAGGAAATACTGCGCCTTCTTCATCACCACTCCCATCTTTTTCAACTGGTAGAAGCCCAGTTTCGAGAAACGGCGCGAAGCCAGAATGAGGCGTGCCGATTTCACTCCCAGGCCCGGCACACGGAGCAACTGCTCATAATCGGCGCGGTTCACATCCACCGGGAACCACTCCGGGTGCCGCAATGCCCAAGCCAGCTTCGGGTCTATCTCCAGGTCAAGGTCCCGATGCACATCGTCCACAATCTCCTCTACCCTGAACTGGTAGAACCTCATCAGCCAGTCGGCCTGATAGAGGCGGTGTTCCCTCACCAGCGGAGGTTGCTTCAAGGCAGGCAGACGGGGATCGTATGTGTTGACAGCCACGTAGCCGGAATAGTAGACACGGCGCATCGTTTTTCCCCGATAAAGGGCCGAAGAGAGCGAAAGGATGTCTTTGTCATGTTCCGAAGTAACCCCCACTATCATCTGCGTGCTTTGCCCGGCGGGTGCGAAACGGGGGGCGTGACGGTGCTTCTTCCGTTCTTCCGCACTCTCCAACACGCTTTGCTGTATGTAGCGCATCGGGGCGAACACGCTGCGGTGATCTTTCTCCGGAGCAAGGAGCTTGAGGTTCTTCTCTGTGGGAATCTCTACATTGACGCTCAGACGGTCGGCATACAGCCCGGCTTCGGCCACCAGTTCACGGCTTGCGCCGGGTATGCTCTTCAGGTGTATGTAGCCGTTAAAGCGGTGCATGGTACGCAAATCGCAGGCAACACGCACAAGCCGTTCCATCGTATAGTCGGGATTGCGCACCACACCGCTGCTCAAGAAGAGCCCTTCGATGTAGTTGCGGCGGTAGAACTCAATGGTAAGTTCCACCAACTCACTCACAGACAAGGTGGCACGGGGCACGTCGTTGTTGCGGCGGTTCACGCAGTAGGCACAGTCGTATATGCAATGGTTGGTGAGCATCACCTTCAGCAGCGAGATGCACCGCCCATCATCGGCAAAGCTGTGGCAAATGCCCCAACCGCCCACCGTGTTTCCCAATCCGCCCTTGCGGTTGGCACGCACAGTGCCGCTACTGGAACAAGACACATCGTACTTGGCCGCTTCCGCCAGGATTTTCAATTTGTTCAGAACACGTTCGTTCATAGTCTCCTTACATTCGATGCCATGCATCCGGAAACGGGCCGGATGCTTATACCGGCCCCAAAAGTACAAATTCGCGGGCTACCGTACAAAGGGATAAGCAGCAAATTCGTTTAAAAATGAGCAACAAGAACAGGCCATATTCTAATTATTAGTGCTATATTTGTGCCTGTTTGCTTTGCGGGCAAACACAAGCCAATCTGTTTCACCCTTTAATATCCTGCTTATGGCCAATAGAAAACAACTGAAAAAAGAGACTTATAAGAATTCTATCACTTTTACTGAAGAACATGAAGAATAAACTATGCAAGTTTCTCCTGGAGAGAGTAATGGGATGGCGGACAGAAATCAATGCCCCCTTCTTTGACCGGTGCGTGATATGCGTGGCACCCCACACATCCAACTGGGATCTGCTGTTCGGCCAACTCTTTTACGGTATGTTGGGACGAAAGGCACATTTCATGATGAAGAAAGAATGGTTTTTCTTCCCGATGGGACATCTGTTCAGGTTCATGGGCGGCATCCCCATCAATCGCCAGAAACATACGTCGGTGGTGTCACAGATGGTCACGCATTTCTCCAAAGTGCCTTATTTCAACCTGGCCATCACTCCCGAAGGCACCCGTCAGGCAAATGCAACGTGGCGCAAGGGGTTCTACTACATTGCCCTGCAAGCCAATGTGCCCATCGTACTGGCTGCCGTAGACTATCGTGCCAAACTCATCAGCTGGAACCGGGTGTTCACTCCCACCGGGGACTTTGACCGTGACATAAACGAAATCAAACAATATTATCAGGGATTCCACGGGAAACACCCCGAGCGGTTCATCACGCATACGCCATGAAACCATTACGCATTACCCTCTGGCAGGCAGACATCGCCTGGGAAGACAAAGAAGCCAACCTCACACGCCTGCGCAATCTGCTGGAAAACCTGCGGGGAGAAACAGACCTCGTGGTCGTGCCCGAACTTTTCTCCACCGGCTTCACCATGAACACGGACAGACTGGCCGAACCTGTCGGGGGAAAGACCATCGGCACTCTGCGGCAATGGGCGGTGGAATACGGCATCGCTTTGGCGGGTAGCTACGTCTCTGCGGACAGCCCCTCTACTGCATCTTCCCATTCACCCTCATACTACAACCGCGCTTTCTTCCTGACACCTGACGGACAGGCAGACTTTGCAGACAAGCGGCACCTTTTCCGCATGGGTGGAGAAGCAAAGCGATATACCCCCGGCACACAGCGCAACATCATACACTACAAGGAATGGCGCATTCTGCTGCTGGTGTGCTATGACCTCCGTTTCCCGGTGTGGAGCCGCAATGCAGGAGGTGACGAATACGACCTGCTGCTTTATGTGGCCAACTGGCCTGCCTCGCGGCAAACGACATGGACGACACTGTTGCGGGCACGCGCCATTGAAAACCTTTGCTACGTTTGCGGCGTAAACCGTGTAGGCAGGGATGCCCACGGATGGAGCTACCAGGGCGGAAGCCTTGCGTGCTCTCCACAAGGAGAAGTCCTGGCTTCCCTGCCCGATATGCAGGAGGGTTATGCCACCCTCACCCTCAACCCGGATGCCCTGCATACCTATCGGCAAGGCTTTCCGGCCTGGAGGGATGCCGACCCTTTCCTCCTGCTCCCCCACGCAGAAGAATGAACATACGAATCCTTTTAACGAGATTTATCTGCAATGCTTCTCTATTAAAGCATCCACATTGGGGTCGCCCAGCTCTTTGGCTTTCGCAAAGCTGGCACAGGCATCGTCGTCCTGTTTCAACTGCAACTGCGCCAACCCCATCAGCCGGTAGGCTTCGGCAAAGTCCGGGTCGATGTCCAACGCCTCTTTCAGTACTTTGATGGCTTCTTCGTTACGCTTCACGCGGATGTTAATCACGCCTAACTCTGCCCGGTAAATCAAATCTGTAGGATTCAACTCTATGGCCTTGGCGATGTCGTCCAAGGCACGCTGGAACTGTCTGCTCTTCAGTGCCGCCTGCTCGCGGTAATAGTAGAACAAATCGTTCACCTGCCCATTGACCGCATTGAAATAGGAATCGTAGTCCGACAAAGCCTCGCGTGCCCGGTCGGCATTCATGCGTACCTGTGCCCGTGTCAAAAGGTAGGGAGCCGCTTCTGAGGTATAAGGCTGCGGGAAACGTGCGACACAACTATCCATCAAGGCCAGGACCTCTTCCACTGGTGCCTGCATCTGCTCCTTGGCCTGGGCTGCACAGAAAAACGTCGTGGCAGATGCCAGGCTGCTCCGGTTGACCTGCTCGTAGCAAGCCAAAGCGGCCGCATAATCCTGTCGCACATACTGAATGTCGCCTTCCAACTGTACGTACACCGGCAATGGGTTGATGGCAAACGCTTTCTTCACATCGTCCAAGGCTTTGTCATACGACCAGTCCTTGTAGGCTTTCTCCGGCTGCTGCAACAGATATCCATACACCGACTTCGCCCGGTTGTAGTAGACATCATCTTTGGAAGTTGCCACCTCCAGTGCTTTCGCGAAATCCGCATCGACCAGTTCCATCGAAGCGTCATCCTGCGCAATTGCCAGCCGGCTGTTGGCCCGCCGCACATACCCGTCGGCACTCCTTGGGTATTGTGCCACGAAGTCATCCAGCAACTCCATGTACTTCTCCTGGCTCACTTGTGTGGAAACCATGTACAAGAACACCAATGCCTGCTCTTCCGTGTCGGGCAGAGCCTTCCTGATGCCGATGTTACGCAAAGCCATGTCGTTGTAGGACAAAGCCGTGATGCTCAATGAACGCGCCAGGCGTATATCCACGGCATAACAGATGGTGGCCGTATCCTGTCCCGAGGATTTCTGTGCAAGTCCGAGCACCTGTCCGTCGGTCGTGACCACCGGGCAGCTCACCATCTTATCCTTCAGTTGCATTCCGAGCGTATAGTAGTCGTTGCCGTTGGCCACTTTGTCCACAGCCTTCACCGTGCCCGTCATGCAGTTACGGTCTTTTTGGGTAGAATAAGGCAAAAGGTAGACCTCTGCCCCTACCGCCGGTGCAGCCTGGGCAGCAGGCAACGTCACTACATTTTTCTTTGTGATGCCCACCTGGAACTTAATCACATCGTACATATCATCCGCCCCCAAGATGAACGTCACCGGCATCTGCGTGCCTTCCCAATCGACTACCACAGCCCGATTGGCTCCTTCGAACAACGAATAATCGGACACGGCCATACCGTTCTCCGCGATAAAAAAACCGTTGCCCGTATTCAGAATCTTATCGTCCCGGTCGTAAGTCACTACGGAGAAAACCGCACGTTTGGCTTTTTCCACCCACTTGGGAGCCTGAGCCATGCTCCACTGTGCCAAACAACAGAGAGCCAGTAAACAGCATAATCTTTCTTTCATAATACACATTCGTAAACAAATATAGAGTTACTCAACATTCATCCGTTGCTTCACCACTTCATAAAGCAGGATTCCGGCGGCCACCGATACGTTAAGCGATTTGATGATGCCAAACATGGGAATCTTCACCCACTCGTCACACAAGGCCAGGTTGTCATAAGAGACTCCCACGTCTTCCGCCCCCATAATGATACACAACGGACCCGTATAGTCGGCTTTCACATAGTCATAATCCCCTTTCTCTGTCGCAGCCACGATATGAAATCCGCTCGCCTTCAAGTAGCCTAGGGTTTCTTTCAGGCTTTGTTCCCGGCAAACCGGCAAAGTATGCAACGCGCCTGCGGAGGTCTTTACGGCATCAGCATTGACGGTCACGCTGTTGCGCACCGGAATAATCACCGCATCCGCTCCCGCACACTCACAGGTGCGGGCAATGGCTCCGAAGTTGCGCACATCGGTAATGCCGTCCAACATGACAAACAGAGGTACCTTGCCCTGCTCGAACAGATAAGGCACCAGGTCCTCCACCTTCTGATAGTCCACAGCCGAAATAAAGGCCACCACCCCCTGATGGTTCTTGTGCGTGATGCGGTTGATGCGCTCCACAGGCACACGCTGCACCGGGATGGAAGTGCCTTTCAGTGCCGCAAACAGTTCTTTGGACAAATCGCTTTGAATATCTTTCTTCACCAATATCCTGTCGATGGACCTCCCCGCCTGTACAGCCTCAATCACGGCTCTGATGCCGAATATCATTTCGTTGTTGTTCATAATTACAATTTCCGGTTATCCGCATTTATCCTCTATTCAGCAAAGCCCTGGCGTTGTTCAGGGCAGCTTCTGTCAGTGTCGCCCCGCTCAGCATGTGTGCCAGTTCCTCCACCCGTTCTTCATCGGTCAGGCGACGGATGTGGCTGTTGGTTTCGTTCTCGTTGTCCTGCTTGTACACTTTGTAGTGAGCCCGCCCGCGTGCTGCAATCTGCGGCAAGTGGGTGATGCTGATAACCTGCCGGTTGCTGTCGCCCATTTCCTGCATGATGTCGGCCATACGGTCGGCTATTTCACCCGAAACGCCCGTGTCTATCTCGTCAAACACGATGGTGGGCAACTTCACCGCTCCGGCAATCAATGCCTTGATGGAAAGCATCACCCGTGCTATTTCGCCGCCCGAAGCCACAGAAGAAATGTTCTGCAGCGTGCCGTTCTTGTTGGCGGAGAACAGGAAGTTCACCGTGTCCATGCCATGCTCCCCCGGTCCCTTTCGCACGCCCATTTCCACTGAAAAGCGCACGTTGGGCATTCCCAACGGCACCAAACGGTCGGCCATTTCCTGTTCCACCCGGCCGGCAGCCCGGACACGTGCCTGCGTCAGCGTTTCGGCCTGTGCCAGCACTTGTCCGTACAGGGCTTCACACTGCGCCTGCAGTTCTGCAATGCGGTCATCGGATGAAGTGATGGCCGAAAGTTTGTCTACATATTCCTCCTCCAAAGCCAGGAGTTCGCCTACCGTCGTCACATGATGCTTCTGCTGCAACGTGTAAATCAGGTTAAGCCGTTCGTTCACCTCTTCCAGCCGAGCAGGATTGAATTCTATCCCCTCCTCCTTGTCGGCTACCTCCTGGGCGATGTCCTTCAACTCAATGTAGCTGCTGTCGAGCCGTTCGGCCAGTTCCGTAGCGGCGGGATACACCTGCCGCAACGCCTGCATGGTATTGAGGCAGTCCTTCAACACGGTCAGTACGCCTCCCTCGTCCGAAGCCAACGCCTGGTCCACCCGGTACATTCCGGCCTTGATGTCCTCCGCATGGCTCAGCATCTCGGCTTCCTGTTCCAGTTCTTCCTGTTCACCGGCTGACAGACGCGCTTCTTCCAGCTGTTCCAATTGGAAACGGATGTAATCTTCGTCGGCCTTTATCTGTCCGGCACGTTCCACCAAGGCATCCAAATCGTGCCGGGCCTGTTTCCATGCCCGGTAGTGTTTCCGGTAGGCAGCCAGTGCATCGTCGTTGTGAGCCAGGAGATCCAACACATTCAACTGGAAACCTTCTTTGTTCAGCAGCAGATTCTGATGCTGTGAATGAATGTCGATGAGCAGTTCGCCCAGTTCCTTCATCAGGGACAGCGAAGCCGGGGTGTCGTTGATGAACGCACGACTCTTGCCCGACGCATAGACCTCGCGCCGGAGGATGCACTCCGCATCGTAGTCCAACTCCTTTTCCTCGAAAAAAGGCTGCATGTCGTAAGCCCCGATTTCAAAGCGAGCCTCGATGATGCACTTTTTCTCTCCCCGCCGGATAGCCTTCACATCCGCCCGCTGACCCAACAGCAGGCCGATGGCTCCCAGTATGATGGACTTTCCTGCTCCCGTTTCTCCCGTAATGACCGAAAAGCCGCTCCCGAAACCGATGTCCAGTTTCTCTATCAGCGCATAGTTCTGTATGTAAAGTGAACGCAGCATCCGTTTCTTCCTTTTTATACCTTATAATATATGTACCAACCGGTTCACGATGTCAACCGCCACCTCTGCTTTCGACTTCAACGGATAATCGGTTTTCCCGCTCCGGTCGATGATGCTCACCTTGTTGGTGTCATGGCGGAAACCCGCCCCTTCGTCATTCAAGGAGTTGAGCACGATGAAGTCCAGATGTTTCTTCTCCAGCTTTTCCACGGCGTTCCGCTGTTCGTCGTTGGTTTCCAATGCAAAGCCCACCAGTTTCTTACCGGGGTATTTGGTTTCCTTCAGCAGTCCCAAGGCGGCGGCGATGTCACACGTAGGCTTGAGTGTCAGCGCGAGGTCTCCCGTCTGCATCCGCTTCAGCTTCTTGTCGGCCACGGCAGCGGGCGTATAATCGGCCACGGCAGCCGACAAGACGGCGGCATCCGCTTCGGGAAAGCACGCCAATGCAGCTTCGTACATCTGTTCCGCCGACTCCACGTCTATCCGCCGGTAAGGACGGAAATACGTTTCCCGCTGCACCGGGCCGGTCAGCAGGATGACACGCGCCCCCCGGCTCATACATTCGTCGGCCAATGCGAAACCCATCTTGCCGGAAGAGTAGTTGCCCACAAAACGCACGGGGTCAATCTTTTCATAAGTGGGTCCCGTAGTGATGAGCACCGTCTTACCTGCCAGGTCGCCTTCTTTGACGGCAAAATAAGTTTCCAGGTGCCTGATGATGGCTTCCGGCTCTTCCATCCGTCCTTTCCCTACCAGGTGGCTGGCCAGTTCGCCCACTGCCGGCTCGATGATGTGGTTCCCGTAGGCACGGAGCGTCTCCAGGTTCCGTTGGGTGGACGGATGGGCATACATGTCCAGGTCCATGGCCGGTGCGACAAACACGGGGGCTTTTGCCGACAGATAGGTGGTGACCAGCATGTTGTCGGCGACTCCATTGGCCATCTTTCCGATGGTAGAAGCCGTGGCGGGAGCCACAAGCATGGCATCTGCCCACAAGCCCAAATCCACATGGCTGTGCCAGGTGCCGTCACGCTGGGCGAAGAAGTCGCTGATGACAGGCTTGCCCGTCAGTGCCGACAAGGTGATGGGGGTGATGAACTCTTTGCCGGCGGGTGTGATGACCGTCTGCACTTCCGCCCCTTTCCTGATAAGCCCGCGAATCAGGTAGCACGCCTTGTAGGCTGCAATGCTGCCCGTGATGCCCAGTACGATTTTCTTTCCTTTCAATACGTTTGCCATCGTGAGTATCTTTTTTCCTGTTCAGCGTTGGGTCATCTCACGCAAACGTATCTTGGTCAGCATGGCTTTGGTGTTCAGCGTGAAGTCGCTGTTCAGAATCCAGCTGTAATATCCGGGGTCGCGCTTCAGCACCTCGCTCACGGGGCTGCCTTTGTACTTTCCGAAGTTGAATATCTCCACTCCCTTGTCGTCATAAACCATTCGCCCCGCAAAGTCCACGTTTCTGTTGAAACTGGAGAAACCGGACAGGAAAGCCACGTCATTCTGCAAGTCGGGATAACGGTCCAGCTGCGCCATCAGCACTTCGTAGGTGGCCCGTGTATCTGCCTCTGCCGAGTGGGCATCTTCCAGGTTCTTGCTACAGTAGAACTTGTAGGCCGCCGACAGGGTGCGTTGCTCCATCTTGTGGAAGATGACCTGCACGTCCACAAACTTGCGGCGGCTCAGGTCGATGTCCACGCCTGCCCGCAAGAACTCCTCGGCCAGGACCGGGATGTCAAAACGGTTGGAATTGAAGCCTGCCAGGTCGCAGCCCTCGATGTCCGCAGCCACCTTGCGTGCCACTTCCTTGAACGTAGGGCAACCGGCCACGTCGGCATCATAAATGCCGTGCACGGCCGAAGCCTCAGCCGGTATCGGCATTCCCGGATTGATGCGCATGGTTTTGCTCTCTTCGTTTCCGTTGGGATAGACCTTCAGGTAGCAGATTTCCACGATCCGGTCGGTATTGATATTGGTTCCCGTTGTCTCCAGGTCGAAAAAGACAAGCGGATTTTTCAGTTTCAGTTTCATGCTTTTGTCTGTGTCTTGTTAATCCTCCGGTTACGGACGGTTCAATTGTCCAGCATGATGGGCATCAGCAACATCAGCAGGTGTTCGTCTTCTTCCTGTTCCGCCGGCACGATGACACCCGGCCGCGACGGGTCGGCCAGTTCAATCACGACATCGGTCGAGGGGATATAACTCAGGATGTCTATCAGGAAGGCGGAGTTAAACCCGATGCGCATCGGTTCGCCTTCGTACTGGCACGTCAGCGTCTCTTCGGCCGAGGTAGAGAAATCGATGTCCTGTGCCGACACCATCATGCTGTTGTCCTGCATACGCAACTTTATCAGGCTGCTCGCCTGGGACGAAAAGATGGACACGCGGCGCAAGGCACCGATCAGCGACACACGGTCTACCGTCACCTTATAAGGATTGTTCTGGGGAATGACAGAATTGTACTTGGGATAACGCCCTTCAATCAGGCGGCACTCCATGCGGTAGTTCTCCAGGGTGAACACGGCATTGCGATCGTCAAACTCGATGGAGACGTTTCCCTGCTCCTTGGACAACAGATTCTTCAGCAGCGTGCCCGGCTTCTTGGGCAGGATGAAGGCTGCACGTTCGTCGCCCTTGGCCTTCCGTGTCACGAAGCGCACCAGCTTATGCCCGTCCGTGGCCACCATCGTGATGTCTTCGGTCGTGATGTCGAGATAGATGCCGTTCATGGCAGGGCGCAACTCGTCGTCGCCCGTGGCAAAAACGACGCAATTGATGCCGTCCAGCAGGATTTGCGCATCCATTGTCACATGCACCGCATTCCCGCCCAGCACTTTCGGCTGCGGATACACATCGGCCGACTGGCCTACCAGGCTGCATTTGCCGTTCTGGTATTGCACCATGATTTCCAACGTTTTCAAGTCAACGGAAAATGTCAGCGGCTGTTCCGGTATTTCTTTCAAGGCATCCAGCAGGGTGCGTGCCTTGACGGCAAAACACCCGTCGGCGTCGCTCTCGTTCACTTCGACGGAAGTTACCAGGGTGGTTTCGCTGTCGGATGCAGTGACAGACAGGGTACCGTCCTGCAAATCAAAGAGAAAACAATCCAATATGGGTAACATATTTTTCGAATTGATGACACGGCTGACAGCCTGCAAATGACTGGAAAGCGCAGTACTTGAAACAATGAATCTCATATATTTTTCGTCTTTAAGTAATTTGTTTTCTATACGTTAGCTGATGACGGGACAGGTGTCGTCCCTAATGACGGACAAAGTTAGGAAAAGAATTTCCGATGGCAAAGAATCCCGGAAGAAAAAACTCAAATCGCCGGCAGGGAAGAGGGCAAACGGGATGCCTGCACCGGGCAAACGGGTTGTATATACCCAAGCGGGGAATCAATGTGATGTATAAATCATTTACCACCCGCCTACCCCTCTTCCTGCGCACGGACTTGCCGGCAATCCGTTGATAATCAGCAGTGTTTTCGTCCCTACTACATCGGCATTGCCTCGGTAGCTACCTTGACCTTCCCTTGGTAGCTACCTCGACCCTCCCTTGGTAGCTACCTCGGCCTCCCCTTGGT
>CAYPUJ010000066.1:0-14570 GCA_964413805.1 uncultured Bacteroides sp.
AGACCAGCGGACAATTGAGGGATATTGCCGCATCGCGCCTGTTCCTGATTAACCGTGCGGTAGAGATGGCTGCTGCATCCACCGATGATGTCTACGAGAATCGGGTGGCGGACGGCGTGCGCGAATCGGAACGCACCTTGGTAGAAAAAGGCCTGACACCGAAAGATGCGCGCGAGATTTCTACCTTCCGTGTGTTCGGCGGGATGAACGGCGGCTACGGCACCGGCATACAGAGTATGGTGATGAGTGGCGACCGTTGGGAAAACGAATCGGAAATAGCCGAGACTTACCTGAACAACATGGGGGCTTACTATGGCAGTGAAAAGAATTGGGAAGCCTTCAGGCAGTTTGCTTTCGAGGCCGCGCTGACACGCACCGATGCCGTCATCCAACCCCGGCAAAGCAATACCTGGGGGGCGTTGAGCCTTGACCATGTGTACGAATTCATGGGAGGACTGAATCTGGCCGTGCGCAATGTGACCGGAAAAGATCCCGATGCCTATCTCAGCGATTACCGCAACCGCAACAACGTCAGGATGCAAGAGGTGAAAGAGGCTATAGGCGTGGAAAGCCGCACAACCTTGTTTAACCCCACCTACATCAAAGAGAAGATGAAAGGCGATGCCGGCTCGGCAAGTTCTTTCACCGAACTGATACAAAACACCTACGGGTGGAATGTGATGAAGCCCAATGCCATCGACAACGAGATGTGGGACGAAATCTACGAGGTCTATGTGAAAGACAAATTCGACCTTGGCGTGCAAACGTTCTTTGAGACGAAAAATCCGGGTGCCTTGGAGGAGATGACCGCCGTGATGATGGAAACCGCGCGAAAGGGATACTGGAAAGCTACCGAGGAGCAACTGGCCGACATTGCCGGTTTGCATACCGACCTGGTGCGCCGTTTCGGCCAGCAAAGCAATTTCTCCGGCAACAATGCCAAGTTGCAAGACTTCATCGCTTCTAAGGTCAGTACGCAACAGGCAACTGAATACCGGCAGAAAATCACGGAGATGAAAGAAGCCGTCATGAGCGAAACCGTCAATGGTAAGGGTATGAGGCTGAAGAAAAGCTCCGCGACAACCGGCAATACCGAGACGGAAACCAACAGGCTGAGCGGCAGGGTAGTGGTATTCGTCGTACTGGCGGCATTCGTCGTACTGCTGCTGATACTGAGAAAGAAACGCAAGAAATAAGATAAATAGCCGTACACACATGGAGCAAGTCTTATTCATACTGATGTTGTTTATCGTGATAAACAACGCGGTTAAGCTCAGTTTCTGGAAGTGGTGGCAGGTGGGGCTGTTCAGCCTCATCGCCGCAGCTTCTGTCGTAGTGATGTATCCTTACGCCATATTGCAGTCGAAGACGCAGATAGCCGATTACCTTCAAAATACCGTTGCCTTGCAAAACATGGCTATCCTTGTCACTGCCGAGTCGGCTGTCTGTTTCGGTTTCTGCGTGGCATACCTGCGCGGAGTCTACGGCAAAAAGAATCCCTGGTGGAGACAGCTACTGTGGTGGTATCCGGGATTGTTGCTGTTTCCGGTGCTGTTTTTTGTACTGACGGAATTCATCTTCCTGTTGACGGGCGTGTCGTTTACGACTACTGCCTATGTGGTTGCCGCTGCCGTATTGGTGCTGCTTCCGTTGCTCGCCAAGGTTATGGCATGGCTCGTTCCCGAAAACGACTCGCGCATTGAGTTGCATTTTCTGGTCAGCCTCTTCATCTGCATATTGGGGTTGCTCAGTACGGTGAACGGGCAGACGGTATATGCACCGCAAGACGAACCGATAAACTGGAATGCGGTATTGCTCTCGCTCGCGCTCTTTGCCGTGTTCTTCATCATCGGGTTCGGTTGGAACAGGATAAAATTCCCGCTTATTCAGCGGCTGAGAAAAAACAGAATGCGAATAAATCATCACACACGCACCGCTGAGCGGGGAGAAGCATGACACGCTGCCGTCGGAAGTACGCATAAACGTAAAATCAGTATAAACAAAATAAAGAAAAAAGAAACATGGAAATTATCTCAAAAATGCTGTTCTGGGTGGCAAACAGCCTCCTCATCCCCGATATCATTATCTTGCTGCTGCTTTTTGCACGCGCTTTGATTCTCATTGGGGGCACTTATAACATGTACATCGCCAAACGGAAGAACGACCGCGCGTTTGATGCTCTGGTGAAAGAAGGGCATATCGACGAACTGCGACAGTCGCTCCCGGCGAAGGACAATTCGCTCTATATGCGTTATCTGCGCGACTTGTTGGCACACAAGCCTTCGGACGATTATGCCGAATACCTGCTGGCTGCATTTGACAACGAGGCCGAAAAAGACGTTGCCACTTCGAAGATGCTGGCCAAGATAGGCCCGGTATTGGGACTGATAGGCACGTTGATATCCATGAGCCCGGCATTGGTGGGGCTTTCCACCGGCGACATATCGGGCATGGCCTACAACATGCAGGTGGTGTTTGCCACCACGGTTGTCGGCCTTGTGGTCAGTGCCGTGGGGTTGGTATCCATGCAGTTCAAACAACGCTGGTATGCGAAAGAAGCCAATAACTTGGATTACGTGTCACGTGTAATGGTAGAAAAGGAGACCGCCCATGAGAAAGCGTAGCCGTCGTGCGGGGAGACTGTATAAAGAAGAAGACACCGACCCGTTGAGCGTGGTGGTCAACCTGTTCGACGTGGCCATGGTATTTGCCGTTGCACTTATGGTAGCCATGGTGATGAACATGAACATGACGGAAATCTTTACGGACAAAGACTTCACCATCGTGAAGAATCCCGGCAAGGAAAACATGGAAATCATCACCAAGGAAGGCCGGCAAATCAACCGCTACACACCGTCGCAAGAGCAGGAAGGCACGTCCGGACAGAAAGGGCGGAAGGTGGGCATCGCCTACGAGTTGGAAAACGGGGAAATAATCTATGTTCCCGAAGAATGATGCCCACTGTGCTTGGCAGGGGATTTTGCAGGGAGAGGCAATGTCGCCTCTCCCCGGACTGTATAGGAACTGCCGGCAGAGTATCAGCCGGTCATGCTGAATGCTTGTTCTTTGCCTTCCACACGGGGAAGACTCCCAAGAGATAATACTTCCGTGTCGAGACGGAAAATCAGATGCCTTGCCGGAGACAGGGAGGGTACAGGGGCAGGAAGGAAACCAACGGGACACGCATTTTCATTCCGGATACACAAAATGCCAAAGACGGTTATCATACACGCAGGAAGAAACACCGGCTCTTCTGCAAGCGTGCGGGGATAGAGCCGACAATAGGGCATTTAGGACGACTGAATAACCTCTTCGTATCCCCTTGTAACTCGCGCAAAAAAAAGAGGGGGCTTTTGTGCCCCCTTCTTCTTAGTGATAAATGTTTCACGGCTGCTTAGCGGCGGTAACCGGCCAGGTCTTCCATGTTGAAAGTGGTGATGAAGGCGTTGTGCTTCTCCACTTCGGCAGCGGCGTAGTTCACATAGTTCCTGGCGGAGGTGGTGAACAGTTCCGGTGCGCGGGTGGCATCCTGGATGATGAGGTGCGACATGACACAAACGGCGGCCATCTCGTAGAGGCGGCGTGCCATGAAGTCGTGCAGTTCCTGGTTTTGCGCTTCCTTCACCAGGTTGGTGCAGGCCTCAAACCGGTCGGTCATGGCTTTGACGCGCTCCAGCAGCGGTTGCATTTCGGACGAGCAAGGTACGGCCTCAAACCCGCGCAAGGCGGCCAGGTAGGAACCGTTGGTCACGTAGCGGATGGCAGCCACCACCTGTAACTGGGTGGTACCCTCGTATATGCTGGTGATGCGGGCATCGCGGTAGATGCGCTGGCAGGCGTATTCCATCATGAAACCGCTTCCGCCGTGCACCTGTATGCAGTCGTAAGCGTTCTGGTTGGCATATTCCGAGTTCATGCCCTTGGCCAGCGGAGTGAAGGCATCGGCCAGTTTGGCATACTTCTTCTGCTCCTGGCGTTCTTCGGGCGTGAGCTTGCGTTCGCGGGCAATGTCATCCAGTGCCTTGTAGATGTCCACGTAGCGGGATGTCTGGTAGAGCAGCGAGCGTCCGGCATCCAGCTTGGCCTTGATGGTGCTGAGCATGTCGTACACCGCAGGAAATTCGATGATGGCCTTGCCGAACTGCTTGCGGTCCTTGGCGTAGGCCAACGCTTCGTTGTAGGCGGCCTGGCTGAGGCCCACGGATTGTGCGGCAATGCCCAGGCGGGCACCGTTCATCAGGGCCATCACATATTTGATGAGCCCCAGCTTGCGGTCGCCGCACAGTTCGGCACGGGCGTTCCTGTACACTAGTTCGCAGGTGGGCGAGCCGTGGATGCCCAGTTTGTTTTCGATGCGGCGCACATCCACGCCTCCGTCGTTCTTGTCGTAGATGAACATCGAAAGGCCGCGCCCGTCCTTGGTGCCTTCTTCAGAGCGTGCCAGTACGAGGTGCAGGTCGGCATCGCCGTTGGTGATGAACCGCTTCACGCCGTTCAGCCGCCAGCAGTTGCCGGCTTCGTCGTAGGTGGCCTTCAGCATGACGCTTTGCAGGTCGCTGCCCGCGTCGGGCTCCGTCAGGTCCATCGACATGGTCTCACCGGCGCAGATGCGGGGAATGAAACGGCTGTGCTGGTCCTCGTTGCCAAACTCGTAGAGCGTCTCAATGCAGTCCTGCAGCGACCAGATGTTGCCGAAGCCTGCGTCGGCTGCGGCCACGATTTCGGCGCACATGGTGTAGGGCGTGATGGGGAAGTTCAGTCCGCCGAACCGCCGGGGCATGGTCATGCCGTTCAGTCCGGCTTTCACCATCGCATCAAGGTTCTGCTTCGTGCCGCCGGCATATTCCACACGGCCGTTGGCGTGATGCGGGCCTTCCTGGTCCACACCCTCGGCGTTGGCGGCGATGACTTCGGCGGTGATTTCGCCGGTTATCTCCAGCACCTTGTCGTAGGAGTCTATCGCGTCCGCATAGTCTTGCGGTGCGTAGTCGTATTGGTCTTTGTCCTTGTATCCGCGCTCTTTCAGTTCGCAGATACGTTCCATCATCGGGTTGTTGAGGTGGTATTTCAGTTCGGGAATGTCTGTATAGAAATTAGCCATGACTTATTTGCTGTGTGATTTATAGTACTTAATCATTTTCGGAATCACTTCTTCCACCGTGCCGTTGATTACATAGTCGGCAATCGTGTTGATGGGGGCGTTCGGGTCGCTGTTGACGGAAATGATGATGCCGCTCTCCTGCATACCGGCGATGTGCTGGATTTGTCCGCTGATGCCGCAGGCTATGTAGAGCTTGGGACGCACCGTCACGCCCGTCTGGCCTATCTGGCGGTCGTGGTCGCAAAAGCCGGCATCGACGGCGGCGCGGCTACCGCCCACCTCGGCGTGCAACTCCTTGGCCAGTTCGAACAGCATGTCGAAGCCTTCCTTCGAGCCCATGCCGTAGCCGCCTGCCACAACGATGGGGGCACCTTTCAGGTTGTGCTTGGCCTTCTCCACGTGGCGGTCGATGACCTTTACTACATAGTCCGTTTCATGCACGTACTTGGCTACGTCGTGGCGGACAACCTCGCCCCGGTAGTTTTCGTCTGCGATTTCTTTCTTCATCACACCCTCGCGCACAGTGGCCATCTGCGGGCGATGTTTGGGATTGACGATGGTGGCTACGATGTTCCCGCCAAAGGCCGGGCGAATCTGGTAGAGCAGGTTCTCGTAGGTGATGCCCGCCTTCTTGTCTTCGTGGTTGCCGATTTCCAGGGCAGTACAGTCGGCTGTCAGTCCGCTGGTCAGGGCAGAGGAGACGCGCGGCCCCAGGTCGCGGCCGATGACGGTGGCACCCATCAGGCAGATTTGCGGCTTTTCTTCCTTGAACAGGTTGATGAGCACCGAAGCGTGGGGAAGCGAAGTGTAGGGGGACAAGCCCGGTGCGTCGAATACGTGCAGCCTGTCCACACCGTAGGGCAGGGCTTGCTTTTCGATGCCGTCCAGCCCGCTTCCGACGGCAATGGCTTCCAGTTGGCAGCCCAGTTGATTGGCCAGTTTTCGACCCTTGGTCAGCAGTTCGAGGCTGACATCGGCAACGGTTGTGCCTTCTATTTCGAGATATACGAATACGTTGTTCATAGCTTATCCGATGGTGTGGTTTTCTAAGAGTTCAACAATCAGGTCTTCTACGTCCTTGTCGCTTCCGGTCAGCGTCTTGCTCTCCTTGGCCTGGAAGGAAATGTTCCGGATGGTCTTCACCTTGGTAGGCGAGCCGCTGAGTCCGCATTGCGACAGGTCGGCATCCACGTCGGCGGTGCTCCACTCGGTGATGTTGAGGTAGGGACGTTGTGCATACAGCCCGGCGTAAGGCAGTTCGCCTTCCTTCTCGATGGCGGCCTTCTCCTGTACGCCCAACGCACGCTTGTACTTCTGCACCAGCTTGGCGTTGCGCGGACGGCAGGGAGCGGCACTGCCATTGACGGTGATGACAAGGGGCAGGGGAGCCTCTACGGTTTCCACACCGCCGTCGATGTGCCGTTTCACGGTGATGCTGCGGCCCGTTTCGTCCACGTGCAGGATTTCTTCGGCGTAGGTCACTTGCGGGAGTCCCAGCTTTTCGGCCACTTGCGGCCCCACTTGTGCCGTGTCGCCGTCGATGGCCTGGCGGCCGCTGATGATGATGTCATACCCACCTATCTTGCGGATGGCCATAGCCAGTGCATACGAGGTGGCCAGCGTGTCGGCACCGGCAAAAGCGCGGTCGGTCAGCAGGTAGCCGCCGTCGGCACCCCGGTAGAGTCCTTCACGAATGATTTCGGCAGCGCGTCCCGGTCCCATTGTCAGCAGGGTGATGGTCGAGCCGGGGTGCTCATCTTTCAGCCGGAGTGCCTGTTCGAGGGCGTTCAGGTCTTCGGGATTGAAGATGGCGGGGAGGGCCGCACGGTTGATGGTTCCGTCGGCTTTCATGGCATCTTTCCCGACGTTGCGCGTGTCGGGTACTTGTTTGGCCAATACAATAATCTTTAAACTCATAAATATAAATGCTAATTGTGTTTTTTTCGTTAGAAGCCGGATAAAAGCCGTGCCGTGATGCCCGGCGTGTTCTTATCCGGTAAATATCAGCCGCAAATCTACGGAAAAACTGTGGAATAACCTTCGGGAAAGGGCAGATTTATTCCTTCGGTGCAGGCATCCCGTATCGTTTTTCTTCCTATCTTTGCCGCGTGTAACCGGCTGCGGCATGGCCCGGATCGTCCGTAGCCCCAAAGAACGATGTATGAAGAAACTTCTTTCCTTTCTCTGTCTGTTGTGCTTCGTCCCTTTCCTGCAAGCGCAACAGACCGTGTACACACCTGACAACCTGCCCAAAGTGCATTTGCAGAACAAGTACCACTATCTTTGCGACCCCGAAGGCATCATCGGTGCCGCCGCCACGGACAGTATTGACCGTATGCTCTACCGTCTGGAACAACAGACAGGCATTGAGACGGTGGTGGCCGTCGTCCCTTCCATCGGGCAGGCGGAATGCTTCGACTTCTGCCACGAATTGCTCAACTCCTGGGGTGTGGGCAAAGAGGGAAAGGACAACGGGCTGGTCATCCTGCTGGTCATTGACCAACGGTGCATACAGTTCTACACGGGCTACGGGCTGGAAGGTTCCCTGCCCGATGCCATCTGCAAACGCATACAGACGCAGACCATGCTTCCCTACCTGCGCAACGGACGTTGGAGCGAGGGGATGGTGGCAGGCGTGCGTGCCACCTGTGCCCGGCTGGATGGCTCGATGGAGAACGACGGAGGCAGTGCATCCGGTGGAAGCAGTGGATTGCTGCCGTTGGCGGTGGTGCTCCTGTTTGTTGTCTTCATCCTTGCAGTGGGTGTGGCGGCTCAACGCCGCAAAACCCGCTGCCCACATTGCAAGAAGCACAAGCTGCAACGGGCGGGTAGCCAGACGGTGTCCTTCCGCAACGGTGTGAAGACGGAAGACGTGACTTACGTCTGCCAGAACTGCGGACACGTCGTCACCCGCCGCGAACAGCACGGGCAGGACAACAACCGTGGACAGGGCGGTGACTGGGGCGGTCCCGTCATCTTCGGTGGTGGCTTCGGTGGTCTTGGCGGTGGCGGTGGCTTCAGTGGCGGCAGCTTCGGCGGAGGAAGAGGCGGCGGGGGAGGAGCCGGGACGAGGTTCTGACGGCAGGGAAGAATGCGTCTCTTGTCACGCGGGAGAAACCCGGCGACCCGGTTGCCGGAGGCGAAAAGACGAAATAACAATTAATCAATAAGTGAAAACAGAAGAAAAAGTATGAAGAAAGCAACAAGCATTATCGTAATCGCAGTCATTGCCGTGATTGTCCTCTGGTGCGTCAGCGGCTACAACGGACTTGTGAGCATGGACGAGAACGTGAGCAACCAATGGGCCAACGTGGAAACCCAGTACCAACGCCGCGCCGACCTCATCCCCAACCTGGTGAGTACCGTGAAGGGCTATGCCGCCCACGAACAGGAAACGCTGGAAGGGGTTATCGAAGCCCGCAGCAAGGCCACGCAAATCAAGGTAGACCCTGCCGACCTCACCCCCGAAAAGCTGGCCGAGTACCAGGCTGCCCAAGACCAACTGGCTTCAGCATTGGGCAGGCTGTTGGCCATTGCCGAGAGCTATCCCGACCTGAAGGCCAACCAGAACTTCCTGGAACTCCAGGCTCAGCTGGAAGGTACGGAGAACCGCATCAACGTGGCACGCAAGAACTTCAACGATGCCGCCCGGGAACTCAACACCGCCATCCGCCGCTTCCCCCGCAACATTCTGGCCGGTATTTTCGGCATTGAGAAGCGGGCTTACTTCGAAGCACAGGCAGGGGCAGAAACGGCTCCCAGGGTAGAGTTCTGATAAGAACTCAGCGGATGAAGTTCGTGCGGGCACTGTCTTCCACTCCTCGCGGGAAAGCAATGCCGGCTTCCTTGCCCAGGGCAATGCAACGCAGCAGCCATGCCATGTTGCGCCCCAGGGTACGCATGGTCTGAAGCCCTTCGAGGTCCTGGCGCACCTCGTCGGGCGTGTTGCCGTGCACCATGTTCCAGTATTGCGAGGATACGACGGGCATCGAGCTGATGGTGAAATACTTGTTCAGCTGGTCGAAGGTAGCGGTGTTGCCCCCGCGTCGGCAACTCACTACGGCTGCGGCAGGCTTTCCGGCAAACACGCCCCGGCGGTTGCCCGCATAGAAGGCGCGGTCCATGAACGAGGTGATGGCCCCGCTGGCCGACGCAAAGTGCACAGGCGAGCCGAACACAAATCCGTCGGCTGCGGCTGCCTTGTCCAGAAACTCATTCACAAAATCATCGCGGAAGCAACTGCCTTTCCCGTTGCAGGTGCCGCAGGCAATGCAGCCTGCCACGGGTTTGTTGCCCAACCACAGGATTTCTGTTTCCACACCGCTTGCTTGCAGTGTACCGGCCACTTCGCAGAGGGCCGTGTGGACGCACCCCTCCTTGTGGGGGCCTCCATTCAGTAAAAGTACTTTCATAATATTGTCTCTCTATTAAATCAGTCAGTCATTGAATCGTGTCATAAAATCGCGAAAGGGCGGTAGGCCGGTTTGCGGAGTTTCTTCCTTGCCGGGCAGCAGCAGGCTGTTGAGGTAGAACAAGGTGTATTGTTTCCACTCCTGCAGCAGGGTGGGGAACCCGTTCTCGTCTTTCAGGAACAGCTGCACCAGCAGTTTTTGCGAGAAGAACGGGAACGTCAGCAGGCTGTAGAAGCTCATGAATACCACATGCACCGGTACACGCCTGAGTTGTCCCGCCTCCATCTCGTCTTCCAGCCGTTGCCGCAGGGCAAGGATGGTCTTGTCCATTTGCTCCTCTTTGGCCACCTTCATCAGTTGTTGCACATCGCGGTGGATTTCTCCGGAAATGAAACGCGGCAGGCTCGGATTGGCAAGGAACAGTTGTTCGTATTCTTCCAGAATCAGGCCGATGCATTCCATGAAGGACAGGTCCTTCCGGATGATGTCCTCCACCCTGGGACGCATTGACAGGATGAGCGACCGGAACACCGCCCGGAACAGCCGTTCCTTGGTGCGGAAGTAGTAGTGCAAGGCTGGCCGGTTGATGCCCGCGCTGGCGGCAATGTCGCTCATGCAGGTAGCTGCAAAGCCGTGTTCGGTGAAGAGCCGCCGGGTCGCTTCGATGATTTGCTCTTCGACACCGTTGTTTTTCGTCGTACTCATGGCGTTGTAGTTTTCAGGTTGTCAATAAAGAGCAGCAGCCGGTTGGCGATGTTCACTTCGCTGACGCTGCTGTCGAAGTCCAGGGACAGAATGTTGAGTTGCGGATAGAGCGTCTTGATGCGCTTCTCGATACCCTTCTCCACAATGTGGTTGGCAATGCAGCCGAAGGGCTGGAGGCTGGCCACGTGGTTCACGCCCTGCTCGGCCAGCGATGCCATTTCTCCGGCAATCAGCCAGCCCTCGCCAAACTGCGAGGTGAGCGAAATGGCGCGGCGTGCCTTTTCCGCTTTCCCGTATATGTCCTCGAAGGGGACATAGTAGTCGAATTTTTCCCCTGCCTTGTTGACACGCGCTATCTGCTTCTGCACTTTCCGGTAGATCCAGTTCACCACAAAGTCCGGGATGCGCTTCTTCTGCAGGTGCTGTTCCTGGTTGACCTTGAGGTTGACGAAGCTTTGCAGGAAGAAGTCGCTCATCAGCGGCGGCACCACTTCGATGCCTCTACTTGTCAGCCAGTCCACCACGTGCTTCTGGGCAAAGGGATGGAACTTCAGGAAGATTTCGCCCACGATGCCCACACGCGGGCAGTCCATCGGGCGGCAAATGCGGTTGAACTCCCTGGCAGCCAGGGAAAGGTAGCTGTAAAGGTCGTCTGTCTGCTGCTTGGCGATGAGGCTGCGTGCCGCCTCCAGGTACCAGTCCTTCAGCAGGGCGGCTTGTCCCGGTTGCTGCTCGCGGGCAGCGGCGGCGTAGTAGAACTTGGCGATGCAGTCGCTGTACAGAATGGCTGCCATCGCCAGGGGGAGTATCCGCAGCCAGTTTATCTTGAAACCCGGCTGCCGGTTGGTGATGCCGCTGTCGAGCGAGATGGCCACCACCGGCGTGCGGCTGTAGCCGTTTTCCATCAGGGCTTTCTTGATGAGCGAAATGTAGTTGCTCGCCCTGCATTGTCCGCCTGTCTGGGTGATGGCCACACAGGTCTCGTCGGGATTGTAACGTCCTTCCCTGAAGGCTTTCACGATGTCGCCCACAATCAGGGTGGCGGGGTAGCACACCTCGTTGTTGGAGAACTTCAGTCCCCAGTCGCAGGAAGCCTCGTCGCTCATGGGGAGGTTCTCCACGTCGTAGCCCGCCACCTTCATCAGGTCGGGGATGAGCGGTGACAGGAAGGGGGTGAAGAAGGGCACGATGATTTTCTTCTTCCGGTCCTTTTTCGTATAGGGCGGGAGGAAGCGGGGGGACTCCCCCGTCCGGTTTTCCGCCTGTTTCAGGCTGATGTGCAGGCTCTCGACCAGCGAACGCACCCGCAGCCGGATGGAACCGATGTTGCTCACGTCGTCAATCTTCAGTAAGGTCAGGTTCTTGCCCGCCTGCTTCAGCTGGGCACGCACCTCGTCGGTGAGGAAGGCATCCGGCCCGCAGCCGAAGGAGGTGAGTTGCATGTATTGCACGTCATCGTCCTGTCCGGCCACCCACCGTGCCGCTTTCAGAATGCGATTGGTAAAGGCCCATTGGGGCAGGAAGTTGACGTCCTCCAATGAAATGTCCATCCCGCGTACCAGGTCGTCGGTGACGACATCCACCCCCATAGCGGCAATCATGTCCGCTATCTTATGTTGTATCAGCGGATCAGCGTGGTAGGGACGGCCGGCCAGCAGAATGACAAGGCGGTGTTCCTTGCGGGCGGTTTCCACCGTCTGCCGGTTGAAGGCGGCCATGTCGGTCTCAAACTGTTCTTGGGCTACTAAGGCGCGGGCAAAGGCCGTTTTTACGGTGTCTTCCTCCACACCCAACCCTGCCAGGTAGTCCCAGCATTGGCTGTACAGCAACCCCTGTTCCTTGAAGCTGATGGCGGGCGAATCCACAGGGGGCACTTCCGTCTGCACGCTCTTGACCACTTGGGAATAGCCGGACACGATGGGGCAGTTGTAGCTGTTCTGCTGCTGTTTGTCGATGGACTCGTGGACAACAAAGGGCATGAAGATGCGGTCCACGTCCCGGTCGGCAAGGTGGCGGATGTGGCTGTGCACCAGTTTGGCGGGGAAGCAGATGTTGTCGGACATCACCATGCCCGCCGTCTGTTCGTACTGCTCGAAGTCGGATGCGTCCGACAGGCACACCCGGATGCCGCACGCACTGAACAGCGTGTGCCAGAAGGGATATTCTTCGTACATGTTCAGGCAACGGGGAATGCCGATGGTCAGCCGGGGGGGGCCGGTGTATGCCGGACGGTCGAACAGGAGTTCCCGTTTCCTGTCGTAGGCATTGGTGCCCTTGTGTGCGGTCGTGCCCCGGTTGGTGAACACCTTTTCGCAGCGGTTGCCCGAATAGTAGTGGTTGCCGTTGCCGAAGGTGTAGCGGGTGACGGCGCAGCGGTTGACACAGCCGTGGCATTGCAGTTGCTTGTGGGTAAATTGCGAACACTCCAGCATTTTCCCCAAGGTGGTGAAACTGCCGTCACCGGCCATCTCGCTGGCATAGAGCGCACAACCCAGGGCACCCATCAGTTCGGGGCAGTTGCTTCGGGACACCTCCTTGCCGGTCAGCTTCTCCAGTCCCCGCACGATGGCATCGTTGCGCATCGTTCCGCCCTGCACCACGATGCAGTCGCCCAGTTCGGCGGTGTCCTTCAGTTGGAGCACCTTGTACAGGCAGTTCTTGACCACGGAATAGGAAAGCCCGGCGGCAATGTCGGCCACGGTGGCTCCTTCGCGCAGCACCTGTTTCACCTTGGAGTTCATGAAGACGGTGCACCGCGTGCCCAGGTCGCAGGGGGCTTTTGCCTTGCAGGCGGCGCGGGCAAAGCGGTTCACGTCGTAGTCCAATGAGCGGGCAAAGGTACTGATGAACGAGCCGCATCCTGAAGAGCAGGCTTCGTTGATTTCAATCCGGTTGATGATGCCGCCCGGACGGATGAAGATGGCCTTCATGTCCTGTCCTCCGATGTCGAGGATGAACGAGACGCGGGGATTGATGTGCCGGGCAGCCATGTAGTGGGCTATGGTCTCGATGATGCCACCCTTCAGTTGGAAGGCAGCTCGGATGAGGTCTTCGCCGTAGCCAGTGGAGCAGCCTGCCTTGATGTGCAGCTCGGTGCCATGTTCACGGCAAATCTGCTCCAGTTGCCGGAGTCCCTTCTCGACCGCCTGGATGGGATTCCCGTCGTTGTCGTGGTAGTAGGAGTAGAGCAGTCGCGCCTGTTCGTCCAGCACGACTATCTTGGTGGTGGTCGAGCCGGAGTCGATGCCCAGCGTCACCGTCTGCACGCCGGGTTGCAGGGTGGCACGCTGCACGTTGTGTTGCGTCATCCGTTCCGACCAACGCCGGTGCTCCTCTTCGTCCTCGAAGATGGGGGGCAGGCTGTTGCAGGCAGGGATGGCATTGTTCGTATGCTGCCGTTCCAGCAAGGGCATGAACTCCGTCAGGCGCAACGGTCTCCCTTTGCTTTCGTCCAAGGCCGTGCCCCATGCCGGGACGAGGTTGCCCGCCTTCGGGAGCAGGAAACCGGTGTCGGCCGACAGGTGGAGATAGTCGGCAAAGGCTTTCCGCAGGGCGGGGATGAAGGTCAGGGGACCCCCGCACAGCAGCACGGGAGGCGCGATGTTGCATCCGTGTGCCAGGGTGATGATGGTCTGCACGGCCACGGCATGAAAGATGGAGGCGGCGATGTCTTCTTTGGGGATGTTCTTGGCTATCAGGTTCTGAATGTCGGTCTTGCAGAACACGCCGCAGCGCGAGGCGATGGGGTACACCCGGTTGGCTTGCAAGGCCAGTGTGTTCAGTTCGTCCACCGACACACCCAGCAGGATGGCCATCTGGTCGATAAACGCCCCCGTGCCTCCCGCGCAGTTGCCGTTCATCCGCAGGTCGGTGGCGTGCCCTTGGTGGAAGAACACCACCTTGGCATCTTCTCCCCCGATGTCAATCAGGGTGGATGCGTCGGGATGGTTCAGCCGGACGTAGTTGGTGGCGGCCACCACCTCTTGCACGAAAGGCAATCTGTACTTCTCTGCAATGCCCATGCCCACCGAACCGGTGATGTGGACGGACAGGGTGATGTCGCCTGCCTGCCTGTACAACTGTTGCAGGAAGGTGCGCAAGCACGCCTGCACGTTGGCCTGGTGTCGTTCGTATTGTTGGAAAAGGATGTTTCCGGCATCCTCCCCGTCCAGCACAACCATTTTGGCGGTAGTAGACCCGATGTCCAGTCCTACTCTGTGTATATGCATGTGGTTCTCGTGTTTGTAGTTCAAAGTACATGTCTGACACTTGTGTCAAACGCCACAAAGTTAAAACATATCTTTGAGATTACGGGGAGGAAGAAAGGGATATTTTACGCTTTTTAAAGGTAA
>CAYPUJ010000067.1:0-14548 GCA_964413805.1 uncultured Bacteroides sp.
TTCGCCCTGCACGACAAAGAGCACATCGTCCGGTTCAAACTCGCCGATGCCGTCTTTGCGGGCTTCTTTCACCACGTGGTCTACCACCTTTCCCAAGTCGATGTCGATGTATCCGTCCTTGTCCGGTTCGGCTTCGAGAATCTTGCTTTCCACATAGTATTCGTCGATGAGGTCGAGGAAATAGTAGAGCACGTCGTCGGAGAACTTCTCCTTCAGCTCTTGGGGCAAATAGTTCTTGATGTACTCGACGGTCTTTTCGTCGTCGAGGTCATCCATCCGGAATTCGTCTTCCTGTTTCATAGCCCTTGATTGCTTTGCCTGCGGTTATTTCAGCAAGGCTTCCAGTTTATTTACGAACACGGGCTTTGCCGCCGTACCCACCTGTTTGTCCACCATCTCGCCGTTCTTGAGGAAAATCACGGTGGGGATGTTGCGGATGCCGAACTCGACGGCCACATCGTTGTTGTCGTCCACGTTGCACTTGCCGATGGCAATCCGTCCTTCGTACTCGGCTGCCAGTTCCTCGATGATGGGGGTCACCATCTTGCACGGGCCGCACCACGGTGCCCAGAAGTCAATTACCACAGGTTTTTCTCCTGCCAGAAGTGCTTTGTAGTTGCTGTCTGTAATTTCTAAAGCCATAGTCTCTGTTCCTTTCTTAAAAGATGATTCGTTACTTGTAATCGGGGGCAAAGATAGTGGATTTTTTCGATTGGATGCAGTACGCAAGCCGGAATCTCTGGTTTTTTCAGCGGAAAACAAAACGGATGAAGAGTACCGGATTCCGGTGAAACCCGGTACTTTTCATGGGGTGGAACGGCCTGAGAACGTACATCGGTGTGCCTTGCAAGAAGAAAGCAACTTCGTCGGATTGGCGACAATTGGCATCTGATACGTACTAAAAGGAGGCGGATTTGTCAGGTTAGAATGCTTGTTTTATCGTTTAATTAAAAATTATTATGCGCTGTTGATTAGTTTTTTGATATTTTATTATAACTTTGCCGCCGATTAGAAAATGCCAAGTTCTACCGGAACATTGGTATAAAAGTATTAATTTAACAAAATTCATTTTCTATGAAAAGAATCTTTATTCTTTTGACATGCTTCTGGATAAGCATGGGATTAGTGATGGCTCAGCATCGCCAGGTGACAGGTACTGTCATTTCGGCAGAAGACGGTGAGCCAATTGTTGGAGCCTCGGTGATGGTGAAAGGCACACAACTGGGGACAGTGACGGACATCGATGGCAAATTCAGCATTTTGCGTGTGCCCGAATCGGCCAAGACGCTGCAGGTGTCGTTCATCGGTATGGAATCGCAGGAAGTGGCTATCAAGCCGGGCGAAATACGGGTGGCGCTTCAACTCAACACGGAACTCCTGGACGAGGTTGTGATGGTGGCCTACGGTACCGCCAAAAAGTCCTCGCTGACGGGTGCGGTTTCTTCGGTCAACTCCGAAGCCATCGAACGGACCATCAGTACCACCGTGACGGCTGCCTTGGAAGGTTCGGCACCGGGTGTCCAGGTGAACAATACCTACGGTGAACCGGGTTCAGCCCCCGAAATCCGTATTCGCGGCTTCGGTTCGGTCAACGGTGGCAACGACCCGCTCTATGTGGTGGACGGTGTGCCCTTTGACGGGAACATCGCCGACTTGAACTCCAACGACATCGAGTCGATGACCATTCTGAAGGACGCGGCTTCGGCGGCCCTCTACGGAAACCGTGCAGCCAACGGTGTCGTTCTGATTACGACCAAACGCGCAGCCAACAACCAGAAACCTACCGTGACGCTCACCACCAATCACGGTGCTTATACGCGCGGTATCAAGGAGTATGCACGCCTGGGCGCAGACCAATGGATGGAAGCCCAGTGGACCGGTATGAAGAACTATGCTATGTCGCTCAGTTCGCTGGGCTACAGCGAAAGCGATGCGGCAGCCTACGCCACTTCGCACCTGATAGGCGACCTGGTGAAGCGCAACATCTACGATGCTGCCGACGATGCCCTGTTCGACAGTTCGGGTAACCTCATTGCCAGCATCCTGCCCGGCTACACCGACCTGGACTGGGAAGACGAACTGGAACAGACAGGCTACCGCCAGGAATACGGCATGTCGTTTGCCACCAGCGGTGACAAGTACAACGTATATGCCTCGCTGGGCTACCTGAACGAAAAAGGTTACATCATCAACACGGGCTTCGAACGCTACTCGGGACGTGTGAACACCACGTTCAACCCCACCAGCTGGTTCAAGGCGGGCATCAACGTAGCCGCCACTTCGCAGACGCAGAACTACAACTCGGTGGCCTACAGTTCCTACTATGCCAACCCGTTTTATGCCATCCGCTACACGGCACCGGTTTATCCCATCTACCTGCACAACTCTGATGGCAGCTACGTGCTGGACGAGAACGGCGACCGGGTGTATGACACGACCTCATCCTATCTGGACAACCGCCACATCATCTTCGAACGGCTGAACGACGTCGAGAAGAACGAACGGCTGACGGCGGAAGCAAATGCATTTGTCACTTTTGTCCTGCCCTACGGCTTCGACGTGACCGTGAAAGGTGCCAAGAACTATACGTCGCGCAGACGCTCCAAGTATGACAACCCGGAAATCGGCGACGGCGCATCCAACAACGGCCGCCTCAGCAACTACGACTACCGCTTCAGCACGACCAACTTCCAGCAACAGCTGAACTGGACGCACGACTACGGCCTGCACCACGTGGATGCCCTGCTGGCCCACGAAAGCTACAAGTATGGCTACAGCGTGGTTTACGGTATGAACACCAGTATGTCTGTCGAGGGCAATACCACGATGGGCAACTTCACCACCAATTCCTATTATAGCGGTTATGAAGACGAGGATGCCACCGAGTCCTACTTGGCCCGTGCCCGCTACAACTACGACAACCGTTATTTCTTCGAAGCATCGTTCCGCCGCGACGGTTCTTCGCGCTTCCACCCGGACAACCGTTGGGGTAACTTCTTCTCCGTGGGCGGTGCCTGGGACATCAGTCGGGAGAAATTCATGGAGGACGTAAACTGGGTGGACTTCCTGAAA
Organism: uncultured Bacteroides sp.; assembly: GCA_964413805.1. Lineage (GTDB taxonomy): Bacteria > Bacteroidota > Bacteroidia > Bacteroidales > Bacteroidaceae > Bacteroides. The sequence continues at coordinate 3,073 of CAYPUJ010000067.1, forward strand.
CTGCGCCTTTCTTACGGCGAAGTGGGAAACAACGACGTGAGCAGCTACTATGCCTACCAGGCCCTCTACTACCTGGACAAGAACGGTGGCGACGGCGCACTGGTGAAACAGTCGCTCTCGGCCGATGACATCAAGTGGGAAACCAGCCGGACCGTGGACGTTGCCGTGGAAGGCCGCCTGTTCAACCGCCTGGACTTCAGCATCGGCTATTTCGACAAACGTTCCGACGATTTGCTCTTCGAGGTTCCTTTGCCTTCCTCGGCCGGTAGCTATATATGGGGCAGCACTGCCTACATGACACAGCTTCAGAACATCGGTTCGGTCAGCAACCGGGGCTGGGAATTGTCGTTCAACGTGGACATCCTGAAGAAGAAGGACTGGAAGTGGGACTTCGGCATCGATGCCACTTTCCTGAAGAACAAGATTATCGCGTTGCCCGACGGGGAAGACATTGCCAACGGTTCGTACCGCCGCTTCTCGGAAGGACATTCCATCTATGAGTTCTACCTGTACCACTTCGTGGGCGTTGACCAGATGACGGGTAACTCGCTCTACACCATCGACCCCGACCAGGTGGATGCCGCTTCGGCAGCCGGTGCTCTGGTCACCATCAACGGAACCAATTACACCACGGACACTACCTATGGTTTGCGCGACTGGGCCGGTTCGGCCTTGCCCAAGGTGTATGGCTCGTTCCACACGGGTGTGACGTGGAAAGACCTGACCCTGAACGTGCTGATGACCTATTCGCTGGGCGGCAAGGTGTACGACTCCGGATACCGCTCATTGATGGCCACTTCCGCTTCGAGCGCATCTGCCCTGCATGAAGACATCCTGAAGTCGTGGAGCGGCGTGCCCGACGGCATGACGGAAACCTCGGCCAACCGCATCGACCCGGACGGCATTCCGGTGATAGACCACAACCTGTCCACCTACAACAATGCCCACTCCGACCGCTGGCTCACCAGTGCCTCCTATCTGGTGATGAAGAACATCACCCTTTCTTACCGGTTGCCCAGGAACCTGACAAGGTCGTGGGGAATGCAGGACATCGTGCTGAATGCCGGCGTTGAAAACGCATTCACGCTGACCGCCCGTCAGGGACTGAACCCGCAATACTCGTTCTCCGGGCTGCAGGATGCCACCTACACCACGGCCCGCATCTTCAATATCGGTGCAACCATCAAATTCTAAGTATTCACTTTTATCAAGCAAATAATCATGGTTAAAATCAGACATATCAGCAAACTGCTCCTCGGGACAACGGCTTTCCTGGCTTTGAACGCTTGTTCTGACGACTTTCTGAATACGGCTCCCACGGAATCGGTTTCGACGGAAACCGTGTTCGCCTCCACAGAGAACATCAAGATGGCCATCAACGGCATGGCCTACCTGATGTGCACGCAGCACTCCGCTTGGAGCCAGGGCTATTGCGGGGAGAACCGCATCAAGTCCATCTACATGGAATATCCTTCGCAAGAGTTCCGTTACAACCAATATGCTTCCGGGTGGGCGGTGCTCATGAACGGGACTTACTACACGCAGACCTCTACCGCCTACTGCAGCTACCCGTGGGCTTACTATTATGAAATCATCTCGAACGCCAATTCGGTGATTGTCAATGCCGACGGTGCGGAGGGCGACGAGTCGGAAATCCAGTTCTACAAGGCACAGGCTCTGACTTTCCGTGCCTATTGCTACACCATGCTGCTGGAACTGTACTCCTACCGCTGGCAGGACACCAACAACGGTGCTACGGACGGCGTGGTGCTCCGCCTGGACGAATCGACGGGCAGTATGCCCCTCTCCACCGTGGCCGAATGCTACGCACAGATTTACCAGGACCTGGATGATGCCATCAGCTATTACACGGAATCGGGTCTGGACAGGGATGCCACCGACGTATGGTTGCCCAACCTGAACGTGGCCTACGGTGTCTATGCCCGTGCAGCCCTGAACCGGCAAGACTACTCGACCGCGCTGAGCATGGCCAAACTGGCTCGCGACGGCTATCCGCTGATGAGCAACTCCGACTACGTGTCCGGTTTCTGCGAACCGACCAGTGAATGGCTGTTCGGAAGCTATGCCGACGACACGGAAAACAACTGGTACTGGACTTTCGGAACACAGTTTGCCTGCAACGGCTACTATGCGGGGGCAAGCTATTATGGGGCAGGCGACATCGAGAAGGAACTTACCGACCGTATGCCGACCGACGACGTGCGCATGAGCCTTTTCCTGACTGAAGACAAATTCCCCGACTTTGACTTGTATGACGGGGAAACCATGAGCCTGACTTACGGGTACTTCATAGATTCCGACCTGCGGGCACAGGCACAGGAGTACATCAGTTCCATGACTCCGTCGGGACTGGCCGAGGCCTATTCGGCGGGCTATTACTACCTGAACGGACATCTGAAGTTCTGGGTGTTCGGAACGCCGGGTATTTCCTACCTGTGCCACATGCGTTCGTCGGAAATGGTGCTGATCGAGGCCGAAGCCAACTACTTCCTGGGCAACACGGCTGATGCACAGGCGGCTTTGGTGGAACTGAACGCCACGAGCGGACGCAACCCCTCGTACACCTGCGACAAGACCGGTGAAGACCTGTTCGAAGAAATCGTGGACTACCGCGAACTGGAGTTGTGGGGAGAAGGTTTCAACTGGTACGACATCAAGCGTTGGAACCGTGACATCGTGCGCAAGTCGTTTGAGGAAGGCGGCAACTGCCACGTGACAACTGCCACAACCATCACGGCAGACAGTTCCACCTGGACCTGGTCCATTCCCGAAACGGAAACGGATTACAACACCGAAATCAACTGACCGCGTTGGGCGGTTGAAAAGAACATCGGCAGGGAGGGTCGCCTTCCGCCGTTGTATTTCATAAAATCTCTTAAAGTTAAATTTTACATTAATGAAGCGGGGTGGCTTTGTGAAAAGCCGCCCCGCTGTTTTCTTCTCTTCGCGATGCCCCGCCGTCAGTTGATGCGGAACTCCAGTTCCGGCCTTTCCCGCAGGAACGAGACAAGTTCGCGCCCCACGCTCAGCCTGACGGGACGGGACACGAGGTCTACGTTCATCCGGGTTTCCGGGTCGCTCACGCGGAAGTACAGTTCGGAGTTGCCGGGATGCCGCTTGGTCAGTTCGGAAAGTTCGGCCACGAGGGCGGTATTGAGCACGTTCAGGGGGATGAGGATGGTGATTTTCTCTATCAGCCTGTCTTTCACGTCGGGCAACAGTTCGATGGAGGTGATTTTCAGTTCCAGTTCGTCCTTCCGCCATTGCTTGGGCTGGCAGCGGGCTTTGATGAAGACGAAGGTACGTTCGTTCAGGTAGCCCTGGTAGGTCACCCAATCGTTGCCGAAGAAAGGCAGTTCGGCCGAGCCGGAATAGTCCTCTATCTTGACGATGCCATAGGGATTTCCGTTCTTGCTGATGCCCCGGCGCACGGCAGTCACCATGCCGCCCATCGTGATTTCCCGTCCTTGCAGGGCGGCTTTGTCCTCCAGTTCGGCCATACGGGTGTTGCACACGTGTTCCAGCACGACGGCAAACTCGTCCAGCGGATGCGCCGACAGGTAGATGCCCACCAGTTCGCGTTCCTTGTTGAGCCGTTCCAGGTCGCTCCAGCGTTCGGCGGCAGGGATTTCGGGCGTGGCGATTTCCACCGTGTTCTCGCCGCCGAACAGGCTGTTGGCAGCCACGGCACGGTCGGCCTGGTAGCGGTTGCCGTAGCGCACCAGGGTGTCGAGGAAAAGCTCGTTCCTGGCATTGGTGGCAAAGTACTGTTCGCGCTTCAGCTGGGTGAAGTTGTCGAAGGCTCCCGCCAGGGCCAGGTACTCCATGTTCTTGCGGTTGCAGGCGTTGAGGTTGACGCGCTGCACGAAGTCGAAGATGCCGGTGTAGGCACCGCCTTTCTTCCGCTCATTCATGATGCTTTCCACGGCTCCTTCGCCCACGCCTTTCACGGCACCCAGCCCGAAGCGGATGTTGCCGTCGGCGTTGACGGTGAACTTCAGGTTGCTTTCGTTCACGTCGGGACCCAGCACCTTGATGCCCATCGCCTTGCATTCGTCCATCAGCTTGGTGATGGAGTTGATGTCCGAGAGGCTCCGGCTCATCACAGCGGCCATGTACTCGGCGGGATAGTTGGCCTTGAGGTAGGCAGTCTGGTAGGCCACCCAGGAGTAGCACGTGGCGTGCGACTTGTTGAAGGCGTAAGAAGCGAACTTCTCCCAGTCGCCCCAGATTTTCTCCAGCACCTTCGGGTCGTGTCCGTTCTTCCTGCCGCCTTCGATGAACTTGGGCTTCATGTGGTCCAGCTTGTCGCGCAGCTTCTTGCCCATCGCCTTGCGCAGGGCGTCCGACTCGCCACGGGTGAAGTTGGCCAGCAGGCGCGAGAGCAACATCACCTGCTCCTGGTAGACGGTGATGCCGTAGGTGTCCTTCAGGTATTTCTCCATGATGGGGATGTCATACTCGATGGGCTTGCGTCCCCATTTACGGTCGATGAAGTCGGGGATGTAGTCCATAGGTCCCGGACGGTAGAGGGCATTCATGGCGATGAGGTCTTCGAAGGTGCCGGGCTGCAACTCGCGGAGGTACTTCTGCATACCGGCCGATTCGAACTGGAAAGTTCCCACAGTGCGGCCTTCGCAATAGAGCTTGTAGGTGACGGGGTCGTCGATGGGGATGTTGTCGATGTCTATCTCAATGCCCCGGTGCATCCGCACGTTTTCCACGGCTTCCTTGATGATGGAGAGGGTCTTCAGTCCCAGGAAGTCCATCTTTATCAGTCCGGTTTCCTCGATGACGGAGCCTTCGTACTGGGTGACGAGCATTTTCTCGCCCGTCTCCTTGTCGTCGGCGGTGCTGACGGGTACCCAGTCGGTGATGTCGTCGCGGCAGATGATGGTGCCGCAGGCATGTACGCCGGTTCCGCGCACGTTACCTTCGAGCATTTTGGCATACTTCATGGTGTCGCGCACCAGTGGGTCGGGCGAGGCTTCGGCGGCCTGGAGCTCGGGCACGTAGGCGATGGCGTTGGGCAGGTTGAGCTTTTTGTCGGGAATCCTGTCGGGCACCAGCTTGCAGAGGCGGTCGCTTTCGGAGAGGGGGAGCTTCTGCACGCGGGCCACGTCCTTGATGACCATCTTGGTGGCCATCGTGCTGTAGGTGATGATGTGCGCCACCTTCTCCTGTCCGTACTTGTCGGTGACCCAGCGGAGCACTTCGCCCCGTCCGTCGTCGTCGAAGTCCACGTCAATATCGGGCAGGGAGATGCGGTCGGGATTGAGGAAACGTTCGAACAGCAGGTCGTAACGGATGGGGTCGATTTTCGTGATCCCCAGGCAATAGGCCACCGCCGAACCGGCCGCCGAGCCGCGTCCCGGCCCCACGGAAACGCCCAGCTGCGTGCGGGCTGCGTTGATGAAGTCCTGCACGATGAGGAAGTAGCCGGGGAAGCCCATTGTCTTCATGATGTAAAGCTCGAACACCAGCCGTTCCTTGATTTCGTCGTCCAGCGGGTCGCCGTAGAGGCGTCTGGCTCCGTCGAAGGTCAGCTTGGCCAGGTAGTCGGCTTCGAGCTTGATGCGGTAGAGCTTGTTGTAGCCTCCCAGCCGTTCGATTTTGGCTTTGGCGGCTTCCTCGTCGAGGACGACTTCGCCGTTTTCATTGCGGGTGAACTCGTCGAAGAGGTCTTTCTCGGTGTACTTCTGCCGGTAGCCTTCCTCGGTGCCGAACTCCTCGGGAATGGCGAAAGTGGGCATGATGGGAGCATGGTCGATGGAGTAGAATTCCACTTTGTCCAGGATTTCGAGCGTGTTTGCCAGGGCTTCCGGCACGTCGGCAAAGAGTTCGTTCATCTCTGCCCGGGTCTTCATCCACTCCTGCTTGGTGTAGAGCATACGGGTGGGGTCATCGAGGTCTTTGCCCGTGCTGAGGCAGATGAGGCGGTCATGGGCTTCGGCGTTTTCCTCGTCTACGAAGTGGACGTCGTTGGTGCAAATCACCTTGACACCGTGCTTCCTGGCATATTCCAGCAGTTTGGCGTTGACCTTCTGCTGCAAGGGGTACGTCTCGTGGTTGGCGCGGGGCACGGTGGCCTTGTGCCGCTGAAGCTCCAGGTAGTAGTCGTCGCCAAAGAGGTTCTTGTACCAGCTGATGGCTTCTTCGGCCTCCTCCCACTGCTCGTTGATGATGCGGCGGGGCACCTCGCCGCCCAGGCAGGCCGAGCAGACGATGAGCCCCTCGTGATACTTCTCCAGTTCGTTGCGGTCGGTGCGGGGACGCATGTAGTAGCCTTGGGTCCAGGCACGCGAGACGAGCTTGATGAGGTTGTGATAGCCCGTCTTGTTCTTGGCCAGCACAATCAGGTGATAGCCGCCCTGGTCGGACTTGCCTTCGCGTTTGTCCCGGGTGCGGCGGGCAACGTACATTTCGCAGCCGATGACGGGCTTGAAGAGGCGGCTTTCGGTTTCGGCCAGCCGGGCGCGGCAGGCTGCCAGTTCGGCCTGCGGGTCGTCGCAGGGCTGCTTCCCGCTTTCGAGGGCAGCAATCTGTTTTTTCAGGTCTTTGATTTCTCCTTTGAGGCCGCTGTTCTTCTTGTTGACATAGTTGGTAAACTCCTTGATGCCGAACATGTTTCCGTGGTCGGTCACGGCAATGCCTTTCATGCCGTCTTTCATCGCCTTGTCAACCAGCCGGCTGATACTGGCCTGTCCGTCGAGGAGGGAATACTGGGTGTGAACGTGCAAATGAACAAAATCTTGCATACGCTAAAAACTTCTTGGATGTATAAGGTGGAACTTTTATGAGTGCATAAAAGTACAACGGATGTGACATTCGGCAAACTTATTTCCCTAAAAGTTATCAACAATCACATTTCAAAGGGTATTTTTTTGTTGGATTTTCAAAATAAGCCTATTTTTGCAGGTAATTTACATTCTAATGACAACCAATGGACAGAAGACTGAAAAAACTGAAGAAGATACGAATCCACCGCGAAGGGACTCATCCGCTGACAGTCAGCTTCCTCCTGCTGCTTGCCCTCAACCTGGCTCTCTACTTCGGTGTGGAATGCAAAATACTCTGCTACGTCACGGCCATCGTCAGCATAGCGGTGTATGCCGTCATGGTGAATTTCTTCCGGTGTCCCGTCCGCATCTTCGGGCAGGACACGGAGAAAGTAGTTGTGGCACCGGCTGACGGCAAGGTGGTGGTGGTGGAAGAAGTGGAGGAGAACGAATACTTCCACGACCGGCGCATCATGATTTCCATTTTCATGAGCCTGGTGAACGTGCACGCCAACTGGTATCCGGTGGACGGCACCGTGCGGCAGGTGACGCACCAGAACGGTAAGTTCATGCGGGCCTGGCTGCCCAAGGCAAGCATCGACAACGAACGCTCCACCGTCATCATCGAGACACCGGAAGGCGTGGAGGTGTTGGTGCGGCAGATTGCAGGCGCGATGGCACGGCGCATCGTGACCTATGCCGAAGCGGGCGAAGAATGCTACATCGACGAACACATGGGTTTCATCAAGTTTGGCTCGCGTGTGGATGTCTACCTTCCGACCGACAGTGAGGTATTCGTCAAACTGGGACAATCGACCACGGGCAACCAGACCGTGATAGCAAAACTCAAATAAACTCAATATATACTGCAATGGCTAACCGAATCACCCGTCCCATTCCGAACGCACTGACGTGCATGAACCTGTTTTCGGGTTGCATTGCCTGTGTCATGGCTTTCCGGTGCAACTATGAGATGGCATTGGCGTTTATCATCGTCAGTGCCGTGTTCGACTTCCTCGACGGACTGGCGGCACGGGCTTTGAAGGCATACTCCGTCATCGGGAAGGACCTGGATTCGCTGGCCGACAACGTGAGTTTCGGGGTGGCTCCCTCCATCATCGTGTTTTCGCTCTTTGGCGAGATGCACTATCCGTCCTACATGGCGTGCCTGTCGGCGTGGCTGCCCTACACCGGTTTTCTTATTTCGGTGTTCTCGGCATTGCGGCTGGCCAAGTTCAACAACGACACGCGGCAAACCAGTTCGTTCATCGGGTTGCCCGTTCCTGCCAATGCGCTGTTTTGGGCTTCCCTGGCGGCGGGACTGCACAATGTGTTCACCGACCACAGCTTCCACCCGCTCTACCTGCTGTTGCCGGTATGCCTGTTTTCGTGGCTGCTGGTGTCGGAGATTCCGATGTTCTCGCTGAAGTTCAAGAACCTGTCCTGGAAGAACAATCGCGTGAGCTTCGTTTTCCTGCTCGTGTGCATCCCCTTGCTGGCACTCTTGCAGTTGATTGGTTTTGCCGCCGCCATTGTGTGGTACATTCTTCTCTCTTTGTTGACGCAGCGGAAGCGATGACCGGTTTTGGCACACTTATTGTACATCGCTTCTCAAACGACGAATTTTTAAATACCGATTCTTTTTGCGTATGTTTCATCTTTTAGGCATCTTGTTCATCGTCCTGTTGTTCTTTGTCATCATCGGACTGAGCGTGTTGGGCAGCGTGCTCCGCCTGCTTTTCGGGTGGAAACGGCACGGGAAGCAGACTGACCGACAGCAACAACCCTTCACGCACCAACAACGCGACACCCGCTACAACCGGCGTTCTGCTTCCGCAGACGGTGAAGCCATCATCATTCCCGAAGAGGGGAAGCTGCACATCAACCGCAAAAAGGTTTTCCAAAAGGACGAGGGAGAATACGTGGACTTTGAGGAAGTCAAACCGGAAACACATTGAATGCACGTCGGAATTTAAAGAACCGTGTTATTCTAATCAGATTCTGACAAGAATAAATTGCCTATTCGCGTCATAAATCCTATTTTTGCAGACAAACAGAATGCGCATGAAATCGGTGTATATATGGCAATGTCCTGAATGGCCTTCCTTTGCATGGGACGACTCCAGGCTCATCGCCCTGCTCTCTGATGTGCGCAACCGCGAAGGGAAGATACAGGGCATGATGGGCGGACTGGGCTTTGATGTGCAGAACAGGGCTGCGCTCGATGTTATGACCGAGGATGTGTTGCGCTCCAACGAGATTGAGGGGGTGATACTGAACTCGGACAGGGTGCGGTCGTCCATAGCAAGGCATCTGGGGATTGACGCCGCCGGACTGCCACAGCCCGATCACTACACGGAGGGCGTTGTGCAGGTCATGATGGATGCTGTGACCGGCTGCGACAAGCCGCTTACCGCAGAACGGCTGTTCAACTGGCACGCCGCCTTGTTTCCTACCGGACGGAGCGGCATTTACCCGATCACCGTCGGGGCATACCGTACCGGCAGCGAACCGATGCAGATAGTTTCGGGAGCAATGGGCAGGGAACGGGTACATTACGAGGCACCACCGTCTGATGCCGTCCCGGGCATGATGAACGAATTTCTGCTTTGGATAAATAGCGGGAATGCAGGGGTTGACCCGGTGCTGAAAGCAGCTGTGGCGCATTTGTGGTTTGTTGCCATCCACCCTTTTGACGACGGTAACGGCCGTTTGACACGAACCATTACCGATATGTTATTGGCGAAGGCGGACGGCTTCCCGTTGCGGTTTTACAGCATGTCGGCAGAGATATTGCGCGGGAGGAAATCGTATTATGACATACTGGAACGCACGACGATTGGTCCGACCGACATCACAGCCTGGCTCGAATGGTTCCTGCAGACGTTGAGAAACGCCCTTCTTCGGGCAGAGGAGACCGTGGAACGTGTTGTGCGCAAATCGGCTTTCTGGCAACTGCACCGGGAAGTACCGATGAACGGACGGCAGGTCAAAGTGGTCAATATGCTTTGGGACGGATTCGAAGGCAAGCTCACCTCCTCCAAATGGGCAAAAATAACCGGGACTTCGCAGGCCACGGCTCTCAGGGACATATCCGACCTTATCGACAAGGGCGTGCTGATGGCCGCGTCTGACGGAGGACGCAGTGCCAACTACCTGCTGAAAGACGACACGGGCAAATGACTCTCATTTGCCGAATTTCTTTTCGAAGAGTTCTTGATTCCTGTTTCCCCACTCAATCATTGCGTCTATAATCGGTATCAATGTCTGTCCCAAAGCGGTAATCGCGTATTCGGAACGGGGAGGCAGTTCGGGATAGATGGTCTTCGACACCAATCCGTCTTCCACCAGTTCTTTCAGTTGCAGGTCAAGCACGCGGGGCGTCGCTTCGGGAAAGACCCTGTGAAGCTCGCTCGGGCGTAAGGGCTTGTGACGCAGTTCATCCAGAATGCATGATTTCCATTTCGAGTCTATCAGGCTCATGGTGAGCCGTAGCGGACAATTCAAATCGACGGGTATTTTTCTTTCGTACATGGTTACTTTCCTTAATTATGTTGCAAATGTAGGCATAAATATGTCCGACAACTGGTGCAGACAACGACTGCTTACACGAAGGTCATTTATTTCTGAAAAATAAGGGAATGTATTCATGCCTTAAAGATAAGGATTCTTTTCTGATCAGCTATTATTTTGGTGCGGTTGCCCTGTTACAGATTGATTTATCAGAATTAAAAGTATCCGGATAGGACCTGAAGTTGTATCGTCTGATTGGTGTACGGATATCTGACAGGATATAGATCTATTTCGTTTTACTTCTTTGCTTTTATATTTTTTGATTACTGCAAAGTCTGACATAATTGTTTGATTTGTTCTTCAAAATCGTCACGGCTTTTAGCACGGTTACGTACAGAAGTCCTGTAATTGTAGATAGTTTGAGGGGAATAGAACATCAATGTTGCTATGCGAGAACTATCCTTTATACCCATGCGTACCAGAGCAAAGATGCGTAATTCGGTATTAAGGATGTCTCCTTTTTGTGGATAGATTTCTTCTCCAGGACGTAACAATGCATTGAATTCAGTAATGAAAGTAGGGTAGAGTGTCAAAAAAGCCGTATCGAAATTTACAAAAAAACGTTTTGTATCGGCTTCGGACATCCGGGTACTGTTCTGCTTCAGCAGATCATCTGCCTGTTTAGCTTTGACTTTCCGTTTTACCAGTTCCTGATAACGATTAAGTTTATCTATATACGAAGCGCAGAGATCCAGAAACAGACTGACATATTCCTCTCGTGTATGGTTGGTCTTGAGAAGCTCGTCGTTGAGGTGGGTCAGCTGCTGGTTGAGTTCTTTTAGTGACTGTTGGGCATTGCCGACTTTCTTTAATTGCCGACGGATAATAATCAGTGAAACAACCAGCAGTAGGGTAAGGGCACTGATGAATATGATGGCAGCGGTCAGGTACTTCCTTTCTTTAACGATTTCCTGTTGGTAGGCGTTGACAATAGCCGGAAATTTCCGGGCTATTTCCAGCATACGTAAACGGTTGTTGTAGAAAGTTGCATCGTCCATGGAATACTGAAGATAGCGGTTGGCCCGCTCTATCCATTCCGGTTTTTGCCGGAAAATGTGGAGTGCCAGTTCCTGCAGTGATAAATTTTCTTTCAGTGGACAGAT
>CAYPUJ010000068.1:0-14389 GCA_964413805.1 uncultured Bacteroides sp.
CCGGCAAACCTGCACATTCTCAGCGGTCTAAACATTCGTCTTGTTTCTTTAGATTATATTTGCTTCCGGTTTTAAGGGTAAATTGCTACCTTTGCGGCCTGACTATGGCTTTTATGAATCAAAGAGGATATACCAAACTCGCTCTTCTCATCGTGTTTCTGCTGGCTGCTGTGGGGGCTTCCGCGCAGGTGAAAGGCGTGGTAACCGACTCGATCACTCACGAACCGTTGATGTACATCAACGTGCAATATGAAGGGACGGGTGTGTGGACCATATCCAATATAGACGGCGAATACGAGTTGGAGACGCGGAAAGGCTGGGATGAACTGACTTTCTCGGCCGTGGGGTATGTCACGAAGAAAGTGAAGCTGCCTCCCGGCGGCGGAATCCTGAACGTGGAACTGGCCCCGTCTGACATCCTGCTGGATGAAATCGTGGTGAAACCCAAGAAGGAAAGGTATTCCCGCAAGAACAACCCGGCGGTGGACTTCATGCGGAAGGTCATCGAGCACAAGAAGGAACTGAAACTGGAGGAGAACGATTTCTACCAGTACCAGCGGTATGAGAAGATGAAGATGTCGCTCAACGACGTCACACCGGAAAAGATGGAAAAGGGCATCTACAAGAAGTTCTCTTTCTTCAAGGATCAGGTGGAAGTCTCCCCCAAGACCAACAAGCTGATTCTCCCCATATCCATCAAAGAGACCGTTTCCAAAGCCATTTACCGCAAAGACCCCAGGAGCGAAAAGACAATCATTGAAGGCGTGAACTCGACGGGCATCGAGGAGTTCTTCAACACGGGCGACATGCTGGGAACCATCCTGAACGATGTCTTTTCGGACATCAACATATACGACAACGACATCCGCCTGCTGCAAAGGCGTTTCGTGAGCCCCATCGGACGGGGAGCCATCACGTTCTACAAGTACTACCTGATGGACACCGTCATGGTGGGCAACCGGGAATGCGTGCACCTGACCTTCGTGCCGCAAAACTCGCAGGACTTCGGTTTCACGGGACACCTCTACGTGGTGAAGGACTCCACGTATGCCGTCAAGCGGTGCACGATGAACCTGCCCAAGAAGACCGGCGTGAACTTTGTGGAGAACATGGACATCGTGCAGGAGTTTGAGCAGCTTCCCGACGGCAACTGGGTGCTGACCGACGACGACATGGTGGTGGAACTGGCCTTCGTGAAAGGCTTCCAGGGACTGGAGGTGCAACGCACGACGAAATACACCGACTACAGCTTCGACCCCATCGAGCCTCGCCTTTTCCGCCTGAAGGGAAGCGTCATCAAGGAAGCCAACATGCTGGCCCGGAGCGACGAGTACTGGGCCAGGGTGCGCCAGGTGCCCCTGACGAAAAGGGAAAGCACGATGGACCTCTTCATGAACCGCATCGAGCAGATTCCGGGATTCAAGTACATCATCTTCGGTGCAAAGGCACTGATCGAGAACTTTGTGGAGACCGGCGGCAGGGAGCATCCCAGCAAGTTCGACTTCGGCCCCATCAACACTACCATCACCAGCAACTACGTGAACGGCACCCGCTTCCGCCTGAGCGGACTGACCACGGGCAACTTTCATCCGCACTGGAACTTCAGCGGCTACGGGGCATACGGCACGCGGGACAAGAAGTGGTTCTACTCCGGACAGGCCGCCTATTCGTTCAACAAGCGCGACTATGTGTTGTGGGAGTTCCCCAAGCATTATCTGGCATTCAAGTACACCTACGACGTGATGTCGCCCATGGACAAATACCTTGAGACGGACAAGGACAACGTGTTCGTGGGCTGGAAGTGGACCACGGTAGACCAGATGTCCTACGTGCGCGATGCCACCCTGACGTATGAACTGGAAACCCCCTCGGGATTCTCCATGAAAGCGATGGCACGCCACCGCAACGACCAGCCCGCCGGTGTCCTGCAATATTGGCGGAACGACGGAGGCACACTCGGAGCGTTGGACGGGAGCAATACGCTGGTTCACGACATCACCACGGCGGAACTGGGCGTGACGCTCCGCTATGCACCGGGCGAGACCTTTGTCAACACCAAGCAGCGCCGCGTGCCTGTGTCGCTGGATGCTCCCGTGTTCTCGATTTCCCACACCACCGGCTTCAAGGGGGTGCTGGGCGGCGACTACAACTTCAACCTGACCGAAGCCAGCCTGCGCAAGCGGTTCTGGTTCGGGTCGTGGGGCAAACTGGACGTGACCGCACGGGCGGGCGCACAGTGGAACACGGTGCCTTTCCCCCTGCTCAATCTGCCGATGGCCAACCTCTCGTACATCACGCAGAACAACGAGTCGTTCAACCTCATCAACAACATGGAGTTCCTGAACGACCGCTACGCCTCGCTGGCCCTGACATACGACCTGAACGGCAAGCTGTTCAACCGCATTCCCCTCATCCGGAAGCTGAAGTGGCGCGAAATGTTCCGCGTGCGCGGCCTGTGGGGCACTCTGACGGACAAGAACAACCCGTACAAGAGCGATAATCCGGACCTCTTCCTCTTCCCCATGCGGAACGGGGTGGCGACCAGCTACGTGATGGGCAAGACGCCCTATGTGGAGGCCAGCGTCGGCATCTACAACATCTTCAAGCTGCTGCACATCGAGTACGTGCGTCGGCTGACCTATACCGACATCCCCGGCGTGAAGAAAGACGGCATACGCTTCATGGTGCTGATGATATTCTAATAAAAAGTAAGGTAAGGAAAGGAGGAACGGAAAGTGCAACCGTTGGCAGAAAGGCTTCGGCCCAAGACATTGGATGAGTACGTCGGCCAGAAACACCTGGTGGGGCCGGGAGCCGTGTTGCGCAAGATGATCGACTCGGGGCGTATCTCTTCGTTCATACTCTGGGGGCCTCCGGGGGTGGGGAAGACCACGCTGGCACAAATCATCGCCAACAGGCTGGACACGCCTTTCTACACACTCAGTGCCGTGACCAGCGGCGTGAAGGACGTGCGCGATGTCATCGAGCGGGCCAGGGGCAACCGTTTCTTCTCGCAGACCGGCCCGATACTCTTCATCGACGAAATCCACCGCTTCAGCAAGTCGCAGCAGGACTCGCTGCTGGGAGCCGTGGAGCAAGGCGTGGTCACGCTGATCGGCGCCACGACAGAGAATCCCTCGTTCGAAGTCATCCGTCCCCTGCTGTCCCGCTGCCAGCTGTACGTGCTGAAGCCCTTGGAGAAAGACGACCTGCTGGAGCTGTTGCAACGCGCCATCGCAAAAGACCTCTTGCTGAAAGAGCGGAAGATTGAACTGAAAGAGACCGATGCCATCCTGCGCTACAGCGGCGGGGATGCGCGCAAGCTGCTCAACATCCTGGAACTGGTCGTGGCAGCCGAGGCGGACGACCCGGTGCTCATCACCGACGAGGTGGTGACGGAACGCCTGCAACAGAACCCGCTCGCATACGACAAGGACGGGGAAATGCACTACGACATCATTTCGGCTTTCATCAAGTCCATCCGGGGCAGTGACCCGGATGCCGCCATCTACTGGCTGGCACGCATGGTGGAGGGTGGGGAAGACCCTGCCTTCATAGCTCGGCGGCTGGTGATTTCGGCTGCGGAAGACATCGGCCTGGCCAACCCCAACGCCCTGCTGCTGGCCAATGCCTGCTTTGACACCGTGATGAAGATAGGCTGGCCGGAAGGACGGATCCCCCTGGCCGAAACGACCCTCTACCTGGCCGCCAGCCCGAAGAGCAACTCTGCCTACCTGGCCATCGACAAGGCGTTGGGGCTGGTGAAGCAGACCGGCAACCTGCCCGTGCCCCTGCACCTGCGCAACGCACCCACCAGGCTGATGAAGCAGTTGGGCTACGGGGCGGACTACAAATATGCGCACGACTACGCCGGAAACTTCGTGCGCCAGCAGTTCCTGCCTGACGGACTGGAGGGGCAGCGCATCTGGGAGCCGCAGGCCAACGCGGCGGAGCAGAAGCAGAAGGAAAGGATGGCCGCACTGTGGGGAGAACGCTTCAGGGAGTAATCCCCCGTGCGCAATACTGCATTTACACAACAGACAAAAGGAATATGGACAAAAAGAAGATTGTAGTTTTGGACGGCTATGCCGCCAATCCGGGAGACCTGTCCTGGGACGAACTGAAATCGTTGGGCGAATGTGTCATCTACGAACGCACCGCGCCCGGGGAAGTGATGGAACGTGCAGCCGGTGCCGAAATCCTCCTGACAAACAAGGTGGTCATTTCGGCAGAGACCATGAACGCGCTGCCCCAGCTGAAGTACATCGGCGTGATGGCCACGGGATACAACGTCGTGGACGTGGCCGCAGCTAGGGAGCGGGGAATCGTGGTGACCAACATCCCTTCTTACAGCACCCCATCGGTGGCACAGATGGTGTTTGCACACATCCTGAACATCGTACAGCAGGTGCAGCACCACTCGGAAGAAGTGCGCCGGGGACGGTGGACAGGCAACAGGGACTTCTGCTTCTGGGACACGCCGCTCATCGAACTGAGGGACAAGAAGATCGGCATCGTCGGCCTGGGGCACATCGGCTACACGACGGCTCGCATCGCCATCGGGTTTGGCATGGAGGTGTATGCCTGCACCTCCAAGTCTCTCTTCCAGTTGCCTCCCGAAATCAAGAAGATGGAACTGGACGAACTGTTTGCCACCTGCGACATCGTCAGCCTGAACTGCCCGCTGACCGATGCCACCCGGGAGATGGTGAACGCCGCGCGGCTGAAGCGCATGAAGCCCACCGCCATCCTGATCAATACCGGGCGCGGGCAGCTCATCAACGAACAGGACCTGGCCGATGCCCTGAACCGGAGAGTCATCTATGCCGCAGGGCTGGACGTGCTTTCCCAGGAACCGCCGCAGCCCGGCAACCCGTTGCTCACCGCCCGGAACTGCTACATCACCCCGCACATCGCATGGGCCAGCACCGCAGCCCGCGAGCGCCTGATGCAGATCCTTGTGGAGAACATCAGGAGCTACATCGCGGGGAAGCCCGTCAACAACGTGGCCAAATAGATTGTTTCACTTCAGCACACCCAGTTCCCTGCCCGTCTTGACAAAGGCTTCCACGCACTTGTCGAGGTGGGCTTTTTCGTGCCCGGCGGAGATCTGCACGCGGATGCGTGCCTGCCCCTTGGGCACCACGGGATAGTAGAAGCCGGTCACGTAGATGCCTTCTTCCTGCAGGCGGGCGGCGTATGTCTGCGAGAGCCGGGCATCGTACAGCATCACGGCGCAGATGGCGCTTTGGGTGGGCTTCATGTCGAATCCGGCTTCGAGCATCCGGTTGCGGAAGTAGTGCACGTTTTCCACCAGCTTGTCGTGCAGCTCGTTGCTCTCGCGGAGCATCCTGAAGGCTTCGAGTCCGGCACCGATGATGGCCGGAGCCACGGAGTTGGAGAAGAGGTAGGGCCGGCTCCGCTGCCGCAGCAGGTCGATGATCTCCTTGCGTCCGGTGGTGAATCCTCCCATCGCTCCTCCGAAGGCTTTGCCCAGGGTGCCGGTGTAGATGTCTATCCGTTCCCGCACGTCGTACAGTTCTCCCACGCCGTGCCCGGTGGGGCCTACTACGCCGGCGGAATGCGACTCGTCCACCATGACCAGTGCGTCGTATCGCTCGGCCAGTTCGCAGATTCTGTCCAGGGGAGCCACGTTGCCGTCCATCGAGAACACGCCGTCGGTCACGACGATGCGGAACCGCTGTGCCTGGGCTTCTTTCAGGCACCGCTCCAGTTCGTCCATGTCCGCATTGGCGTAGCGGTACCGCTTGGCCTTGCACAGGCGCACGCCGTCGATGATGGAGGCATGGTTCAGCGCATCGGAGATGATGGCATCTTCTTCGCCGAAGAGCGGTTCGAACACGCCCCCGTTGGCATCGAAGCAGGCGGCATAGAGGATGGTGTCTTCGGTGTGGAAGTAGTCGGATATGGCAGCTTCCAGTTCCTTGTGTATGTCTTGCGTGCCGCAGATGAAGCGGACGGAAGACATGCCGTAGCCCCGGCGGTCCATCATGGCTTGGGCGGCGGCAATCAGCCGGGGATGGTTGGAGAGGCCCAGATAGTTGTTGGCGCAGAAGTTCAACACTTCCTGTCCTTTTACGAGGATGGCTGCCTGCTGGGGACTTTCAATCAGCCGTTCTTCTTTGTAGAGTCCCGCTTCCCGGATCTCGGCAAGCGTCCGGCTGAGGTGGTCTTTCATTTTACCGTACATAGTCTTACTTGTTTTAGGTGGTTTGGTTTCGATACTTGCAAAGGACATCATTTTTCCTGAAATAAGCAATAGGGGAAAGGGGGAAAGTTCGGCATGAAAACGACCCATGCATGAGTCACCGAAACGACCCATGCATGGATCGGAAAATGAGTCATGCATAGGTCATCAGGACGGGTCATGCATGGGTTGCGAAAGCCCTTCTTCCTCTATTTCATTCCCTGCTTTTCGGCTTCGGTTTTCTCTTTCAGCAGGTCTTCCATCTTGAGCAGTTCGTCCCTGTATTGCGCCGCTTCGATGAAGTCGAGCTTTTTGGCCGCTTCCTGCATGAGCCTGCGGGTGCGTTCGATGCTTTTCTTCAGTTGGGCGGCATTCATGTATTGCATGATGGGGTCGGCGGCCACGGTGGTTGCGGCTGACGGTTGGGCATACGGACGGGAGGCCGTCTGTCGGGAGGCTGCGGCGTGCTCGGCATTCTCTGCCGCATTGGCAAAGACGTTGAGGCTTCTGTTCTTGCGTATCTGTTGCGGGGTGATGCCGTGCTCCTCGTTGTACCGGAGTTGTTTCTCCCGCCGGCGGGTTGTCTCTTCGATGGTCTGGCGCATGCTGTCCGTCACCTTGTCTGCATACATGATGACCATGCCGTTCACGTTGCGGGCGGCACGCCCTGCGGTCTGCGTCAGGGAGCGGTGGGAGCGCAGGAAGCCTTCCTTGTCGGCATCGAGGATGGCCACGAGGGAGACTTCGGGCAGGTCCAGCCCTTCGCGCAGGAGGTTCACGCCCACCAGCACGTCGTACTTCCCTTCGCGCAGGTCGCTCATGATCTGCACCCGTTCCAGTGTCTCCACGTCGCTGTGGATGTAGTTGCACTTCACGCGGTTGTTCAGCAGGTATGCCGTCAGTTCCTCTGCCATGCGTTTGGTGAGGGTGGTGACAAGGGTGCGTTCGTTCCGCTCGATGCGCTGCTGGATTTCTTCCATCAGGTCGTCAATCTGGTTCAGGCTGGGGCGCACCTCGATGACGGGCTCCAGCAGGCCGGTGGGTCGTATGACCTGCTCCACGATGATGCCTTCCGACTTCATCAGTTCGTATTCGGCCGGTGTCGCACTGACGTATATCACTTGCCGTGCCATGCTTTCGAACTCCTCGAACTTGAGCGGGCGGTTGTCTATGGCCGCCGGAAGCCGGAAGCCGTATTCCACCAGGTTTACCTTGCGGGCATAGTCTCCGCCGTACATGGCCCTGATTTGCGGGATGGTCACGTGGCTCTCGTCCACCACCAGCAGGAAGTCTTCGGGAAAGAAGTCCAGCAGGCAGTAGGGGCGTGTGCCCGGCTCCCGCCTGTCGAAGTAGCGGGAATAGTTCTCGATGCCCGAACAGTGGCCCAGTTCGCGCAACATCTCCATGTCGTAGGTGACGCGCTCGTGCAAGCGTTTCGCTTCCAGCATACGTCCCTGGCTCTCAAACCATTCTACCTGTTTGCGCAAATCGTCCTCGATGTCGTGGATGGCCTGGAGGGTCGTCTCCTGGGATGTCATGAAGAGGTTGGCCGGATAGATCTTGTAGGTGCTGAAGCGGCCCGTGCTCACGCCGCTCACCGGATCCACCTCTTCGATGCTGTCCACCTCGTCTCCCCAGAAGACGACGCGCAGCAGGTTGTCCGCATACGCCAGGTAGATGTCCACCGTGTCTCCTTTCACCCGGAAGTTGCCCCGGTTCAGTTCGATGTCGTTGCGCACGTACAGGCATTCCACCAGCTTGCGCAGGAACACGTTGCGGCTGAAGGTGCGTCCCTGTTCGATGTCGATGACGTTGTTGTAGAATTCCGAAGGGTTCCCCATGCCGTAGATGCAGGAGACGGAAGAGACCACCACCACGTCTTTCCTCCCGCTGAGCAGGGCGGAGGTGGAGGCCAGGCGCAGTTTGTCTATCTCGTCGTTGATGGCCAGGTCTTTCTCTATGTAGGTGTCGGAGGAGGGCAGGTAGGCTTCCGGCTGATAATAGTCGTAGTAGGACACATAGTACTCCACGGCGTTGTGCGGGAAGAACGACTTGAACTCGCTGTACAGTTGGGCAGCCAGCGTCTTGTTGTGGCTCAGAATCAGCACAGGCTTGTTGATGTTGGCAATGACGTTGGCGATGGTGAAGGTCTTGCCGGAACCCGTCACGCCCAGCAGGGTCTGGCCGGGCAGTCCCTTGCGTACCCCTTCGGTCAGTTGTGCGATGGCCTCCGGCTGGTCGCCTGTGGGCCGGTAGTCGGATACTAATTCAAACTTGTCCATCTTCTCTTCTTATATATATGTGCGCAATATTCGGCAAAATCTTTGAGATATACAAAAAAAATCGTTTCTTTGCGACGAAAGAGGGAGACCGGGTGCGATCGGCTGCGGCGGCCTCCCTCTTCTGACACTATCGGTAATAATCCTCAATCAAAAAACGGACGAAGAACATGATTTGGAATGAAAGCATTGAATGCATGGATCGGCAAAGCCTTCGGAAGATTCAAAGCATTCGCCTCAGGAAAACAGTGGAACGGGTGTATCACAGCACTCCCTTTTACCGGAAGAAGATGCACGAATTGGGCATAACTCCGGACGACATCCAGGACATCGACGACATCGTGAAGCTGCCCTTTACCACTAAGTATGACTTGCGTGACAATTATCCGTTCGGGCTGTGCGCCGTGCCGATGAGCCAGATTGTCCGCATTCACGCTTCGTCCGGGACCACGGGCAGGCCGACCGTGGTGGGCTATACGCGCAAAGACCTTTCGGTCTGGTCCGAGTGTCTGTCGCGGGCTTTCACGGCTTATGGCGCGGACAATACGGACATCTTCCAGGTTTCCTATGGTTACGGGCTGTTCACGGGAGGATTGGGGGCACATGCCGGTGCGGAGAACATCGGTGCGTCTGTCATCCCCATGTCCAGCGGAAACACGGCGAAGCAAATCACGCTGATGCACGATTTCGGTGCCACGGTGCTTTGCTGCACCCCTTCCTATGCGCTCTATCTGGCCGATGCCATCCGGGACTCCGGGTTGCCCCGCGAGGAGTTCCGCCTGAAGACGGGAGCCTTCGGGGCAGAGCCTTGGACGGAAAACATGCGGAAGGAAATCGAGTCCAAGCTGGGCATCAAGGCATACGACATCTACGGGCTGAGTGAGGTGGCGGGTCCCGGCGTGGGCTACGAATGCCAATGCCAGCATGGAACCCACTTGAACGAGGACCACTACTTCCCGGAAATCATCGACCCACAGACCCTGGAGCCTGTGGCACCGGGAGAGCCCGGAGAACTGGTGTTTACCCATCTGACGAAGGAGGGGATGCCCCTGTTGCGCTATCGCACACGCGACTTGACCGCCCTGCACTACGACCGTTGTCCGTGCGGACGCACGCTGGTGCGTATGGACCGCATCCTGGGACGCAGCGACGACATGCTGATAATCCGTGGAATCAATGTGTTCCCCACGCAGATAGAATCGGTCATTCTGGCCATGCCTGAGTTTGAACCGCATTACCTGCTGGTGGTGGATCGTAAAAACAATACCGACATCATGGAACTCCGGGTGGAAGTACGTCCTGAGTTCTATTCGGACGAAATCAACAAGATGGTGGCCATGAAGCAAAAGCTCTTTGCACGCCTGCAAAGTGTGCTCGGATTGAGTGTGGATGTCAGGCTGGTGGAGCCACGGAGCATCGAGCGCAGCGTGGGGAAGGCAAAGCGTGTGATAGACAACCGCAAGTTATGACACTTCAAATATTTACAGATTATGATAGCGAAACAACTTTCTATTTTCTTGGAGAACAAGTCGGGGCGTCTCACGGAAGTGACGGAGACGCTTGCCGGGGAAGGCATCAACTTGTCTGCCCTTTGCATTGCGGAGAATGCCGACTTCGGCATCTTGCGCGGTATCGTGTCCGAACCGGACAAAGCCTATAAGACTCTGAAGGAAAATCATTTCGCAGTGAATGTGACCGATGTGATAGGCATCAGTTGCCCCAACATTCCGGGGTCGTTGGCAAAGGTATTGCGCTATTTGTCGGATGAAGGCGTGTTCATCGAATACATGTATTCGTTTGCCAACGGCGATACGGCCAATGTCATCATCCGTCCGAACGACATGGAGAACTGCATCCGGGTGTTGACAGAAAGAAAAGTTGACCTGTTGGCTGCAAACGATCTGTATAAGTTGTAAGGAAAGACCGTTTGGTCGATGGAATTTCACTCTCCTTCCGGATTTTGAAAAATTAAGGTTCGTATCGTTGCTTTATTCGGTGCGAACCTCTATATTTGCGCAATATTTTGAATATTAAGGAATGAAGAAAGCCATTATAATTCTGCTTGCTGCATCGCTGTTCTCCTCGTGTGGGGAATACAATAAACTGTTGAAGAGTACGGACTATGAGTACAAGTACGAAGCAGCCAAGAACTATTTTGCCAAAGGACAGTACACCCGTGCAGCCACGTTGCTCAACGAACTGATAGCCATCCTGAAAGGTACGGCCAATGCCGAAGAGTCCCTCTACATGTTGGGTATGAGTTATTATAATCAGCAGGATTATCAGACGGCTGCCCAGACTTTCATCCAATATTATAATGTATATCCGCGCGGTACTTTCACGGAACTGGCCCGTTTCCATGCCGGAAAGGCGTTGTATCTGGACACGCCGGAGCCGCGATTGGATCAGACGGCCACGTACAGTGCCATCCAGCAGTTGCAGATGTTCATGGAATATTTCCCGCAAAGCTCCAAGAAGGAAGAAGCACAGAACATGATTTTCACCTTGCAGGACAAGCTGGTAATGAAAGAATATTTGTCCGCCAAGCTGTATTATGATTTGGGCAACTACATGGGCAACAATTATCAGTCGTGTGTCATTACCGCCCAGAATGCGTTGAAGGATTATCCCTACACCAATTTGCGCGAAGATTTGTCCATTCTGATATTGCGGGCCAAATATGAGATGGCTGTTTACAGCGTTGATGAAAAGAAGCCGGAACGTTACCGCGATACGGTGGATGAGTTTTACGCTTTCAGAAACGAGTTCCCCGACAGCAAATATATGAAAGAGGCGAACCGTATCTTCAGGGAATCAGAAAAAGTATTGGGTGAATGATTTTTAAAGGTTAAATAGGTATTTTTTATGGATTACAGAAAAACAAATGCTCCGACCACAACGGTTACACGCGATTTGATGGAGTTGAGTCAAGACACCGGTAACATATACGAAACGGTGGCAATCATAGCCAAACGTGCTAATCAGATCAGCGTGGAAATCAAAAACGACCTTTCCAAGAAGTTGGCGGAATTTGCTTCCTACAATGACAATCTGGAAGAAGTATTTGAAAATCGCGAACAGATTGAAATCTCCCGCTATTATGAGAAGTTGCCGAAGCCTACGCTGATAGCTACACAGGAATACCTTGAAGGGAAGATTTATTACCGCAATCCTACCAAGGAAAAAGAGAAACTGCAATAAACCGGAGATGATACAGCGAATACAATCCGTTTATCTGCTGCTGGTGACAATTCTGTTGATAGTGGCTGCATGTATGCCTGTCGGGACATTTGCCGGAACGGATGGAGTCACTGCGCACGTGTTCAGACCTTTGGGAGTGTCGTTGGCCGATGGAAATGTACAGTCCACGTGGGGATTGTTTGGCATACTGGTGCTGGCTGCCGTTGTGGCATGTTGCACCATTTTCCTTTTCCGTAACCGCGTCCTGCAAATCCGTCTGACAATCTTCAACAGCATTCTGTTGATTGGTTATTACATTGTTTTCGCGGTCTTTCTTTTTGTATTGAAAGGCAGGTTAAGCGGAGCAGATTACCAGATAGGGTGGGCGCTTTGTCTGCCTGTTGTCTGTCTTGTCTTGAATTACCTTTCCGTTCGTGCCATCTATCGGGACGAAGCCTTGGTGAGAGCCGCAGACCGCCTGAGGTAATCTGAAAAATCATTTGGAATAAGACTTCCTGAAAGAAGGAAAGGGCTGTGTCAGAACGCAAGTTTTGAACACAGCCCTTAAAGTATGTAAGAATGCGTGAGATGCAAGATGCCAAAGGGAAGGGAGAAGGGAAATTTACTGTTGTAAAGGATTATACTTATCAGAGATTATCGTATCTTTGTGTCAGTATAAGTGTAGGAGTCCTATCGTATGAAACCGGTGACAGCAATAATAGTTTTTTTCTCTTTGATGATTCCATCATTGTTCCTGAGTTATGGCAACTATACAGCCGCGAAAGAACATATAATAGATGATGTCAACCAGGCTTTGGCTCAAACTATTCTGTATAAAGCATCGGATCGTATAACGGCAGATACGTTGAAAGTGTACAGGTCAAAACTGCAAATCGAACGGCTGAAGAAAACATCTTACCTGACGATGTGTACGGCAGAACCAAGCAAAGTGTCCTTTTGCAGTGACACAATGAGTTATAAGTATGGTGAAGAAAGACTTCATGTCAGGGCGTATCCCAACTGCTCCAAAGCGGCTGTCTTCAGTATGTCCGAACAGACATACCTGGCATATTATTTACCGCTTCCCTACTGTGGGGAATATTTTCCGTGGTCTACTTGAATAAAAGGAAAAACCTGGGTATTGACTCCGATAATCAGCCGATAGTTTTCGGTAATCTTATGTTCTCGGATTCCCGTTCATTGTTTTACAATGAAAATAAAGAAGTGATTCATTTCACACCTATGCAGTTCGCGTTCATGAAAATCCTTATTACGAGCGAATGCAGAAAAATGCCCGTTCATGAGATTTGTGACAAACTCTGGCCCAAGAAAGACAATGCCAAAGAAACGTTATATACATTGGTCCGCAGGTTGAAACCTGTGGTCGAGAACAATAGCAATGTAAGGATCGTTTCCGACAAAGGAGGATATTACGCGCTCAAAATAGGGAGCTGATGATTGTCTGCTGATTGTCAGCGCAATGTCAGCAGAATGTCAGTCGATTCATGGCTGTGTTTTTTTGCCGTGCTTTACTTTTGCAGAAAAACAGCCATTCGTTATGAAAAGATTGAAACCGATTATTCTGCTGCTTTGCAGTTTTGTATGTACGATACCTGTATGGGGACAACATACCGTCAAAGGTATAGTGAAGGATTCCAAGGAACAGTCTGTAACCGGAGCCTCAGTAATAGTTAAATCCCGGACAGATTCCCTTTATCATAAAGGAGGTACTACTGATGAGGAAGGGCTATTTGCCATTGAAGGACTTGTGTCCGGAGATTATGTCCTTGAAATCTCATTTCTGGGATACTCCAATCATTCTCGGGATTTGAAGTTGGATAAGACGACTGATGTGGGGATAATCCACCTGCGAAACCCCTGCAAAACGTCCTTGCATTTTTGTTTTCGTGGTCAATGATGTAAAATATCGGCCTTGGATGCTGGGAATCCTTGGAAAAAGCGGGGTTAGGTGCCACGGAAACGGCACAGCGTAATACTGTCCGGCACCTCATCATCCATACCAGGACCGACAAACCGGCTGAAAGAAAGACGGCCGTTGACCTGTTCCTCTATTTCCACGTCACTCAACCCATACCATACGCGCATGAGTTCCATGCGGAACAGCACCATGCAGTCATAATACAGACGGCCTGTCGGAAAAGTTCCTTTGCCATAAGCCGGTTCAATCATACTGCGCAAGGCAGGCCGTCCATCATGGCGTTTATCCAGTTGAAAAACTCCGATTTCATCTTGCGTCTTTGCAACTGCAAGTCAACAAAACTCATTTGGGGAGCTTCGCGTTTCATGACTTAAAGATACAACTTTTTTAGCATATTAACAACATCTTCATTGCCGAAGTTTTGCAGAGGTCTCTAAATGATTACCACTATGATCTCAAACACCTGTTTTCCCGTTTGGTTTCTTATAACCGTTTCGTGGAATTGGAGAAGGAAGTACTGCTTCCTTTGTGAAAGGAATTAATAGATTTATAAAATATGATTAATATTTAAGTGTTTATAAAATAATTTATGTATACTTGCCTCAACTTTTGGTTGTACATTTATGTAGTTTATATTTTTTGTCAATGAATAACCTTTTTGCTTTTTTTCAAACTATTGGAGAAACTCAACAAGCAATTTTATATCATTCTCCTTTATGGCTAATATTATTAAGAGCCTGTTTAAATTTTATTCAGTAGCATCCTTATAGCAGCAAGTTTGAC
>CAYPUJ010000069.1:0-14321 GCA_964413805.1 uncultured Bacteroides sp.
CGCCTTCGTCGTCCCAACCGTGCTCGTCGTCACCGATGAGCAGACGCTTCGGGTCAGTAGAGAGCGTGGTCTTGCCCGTACCGGACAGACCGAAGAAGATAGCCGTGTCAGTACCTTCCATGTTGGTGTTGGCAGAGCAGTGCATGGAAGCGATGCCACGCAGCGGGTTGAAGTAGTTCATCATGGAGAACATACCTTTCTTCATTTCACCACCGTACCAAGTGTTCAGGATGACTTGTTCCTTCGTAGTCAGGTTGAAGACAACGGCGGTCTCGGAGTTCAAGCCCAGTTCCTTGTAGTTTTCTACTTTAGCCTTGGAAGCATTGTACACGATGAAGTCGGGTTCGAAGTCTTCCAGTTCCTCTGCGGTGGGGCGGATGAACATGTTGGTCACGAAGTGAGCCTGCCATGCCACTTCCATGATGAAGCGCACTTTCAGGCAAGTGGCCTTGTTGGCACCGCAAAAGCCGTCAACCACATACAGTTTCTTTCCGGACAGTTCATTGGCAGCCAGATCCTTCAGCACGTTCCATGCTTCAGTAGTGACAGGCTTGTTGTCATTTTTATATTCATCGGAAGTCCACCATACGGTGTTTTCGCTTGTAGCATCTTTTACAATGAATTTATCTTTCGGGGAACGTCCCGTGTAGATACCGGTCATTACGTTCACAGCACCCAATTCAGTCACCTGGCCTTTTTCGTAACCTTCCAACCCCGGTTGGGTCTCTTCGGCGAACAGAACTTCATAAGACGGGTTGTGGAGAATCTCCTTCACGTCTTTGATACCGTACTTGCTTAAATCTAAATTTGCCATTTGTTTTTAAGATTTTAAATAATTTGGTATTTGGTTTGTAATTTTTCTCTTGGTCTAAGAAAGCCTGCAGTTTGCGGTTTGCAGTCCGTGGCTACTTCCCCTTCCGCAACTCCCTCGTTTTTCGCCTGCAAAAGTAGCATTTTTCTTCTGAAACGAACGTGCCATTATAGAAATTTTTCTTTAATAGGTTGCTCTTTTATACATCGGTAACATTATATGCAAAGTGAATGTGGCAAATTCGCGAGCCCCATACCGCACAGGTTGTGTTCCCCCGGTGCATCTATTCTTTGTCACGGTTTCCTCCTTTCAGATACTCGTAACCGAAACGGCAGCGCAGGCAGTCCTTTTTGTCGCAATAGGCTTTTTGCAACTGTAGTAAGGCTTGCGAGTCGCCCGCCGTACGCACGGTCAGGCCGATGCCGCTCCACTGGCGGATGATGCGGTTGTTTTCCGCCTTCAGCGATTCGAGCATACGGGTGGCACGTTCGCACAGCCGTCCGTCGGCCTTGTGCAACCCGTAGGCATAGAGCATCGGCACCACGGTGTTGATGAGAATCAGGTTCAGAGCCGTGTCGCCCAGGTGCTTTTCCTGCCTGGGCGATCGTTTGCAGAAGTGAAAGTGCTCGTCCCAGTAGGATGAAGTCCTGGCAGTCAGCAGCAGTTTGGCGGCTTCCGGTGTTTCTGCCTCCATAACCTGCGAGAAAAGCGAAGGCCGTGCGTGATAGAGGGCAGCCAGTTGCGCCAGGCGGACGTGCGGAAAGTTGCCGGGCCGCAGCCGCGAAAACTTCCAGCGGTCTACGTTCACGGGGGTAGGGAGCGAAAACTTGTGCCGCAGGTAGCGGTATTCGTGTTGCAGTTGCTGGTAGTAGTCGTCTGCTCCGGACAAATCCTCTTCCAACAGTCCCGCCTGCCCGAAGAAGAGAGCTTCCACCTGAAAAAGGTTGTCGCGGTGCTTGTCCACCGCACGGAAAGGCAGACTTTCGCCCCACGCCTCGAAAGCATCGCCGTTCAATCCGAAACCGAAGTTGCGTGCCAGTGTGATGAAAAACACGTCCGCCCAGTGTTGTCCGTGCCGTTCCAGACGGCGGGCAATGACAGCGGCCTTCTGTTCGAACCTTTCCACCTGCAAGGCCGACAGCCAGGAGTGGATGGTGAGCTTCGGCAGGTGCGGCAAGACGGGATAGCAGGGTGGGTAAATCTCTGTATGTTGCAGCGAGTCATAACGGAGGCGCACCGCTTCGGGACAGGGCAATTGCAACTGGGGGATGGGGTCGCCCGTGGTGCGGCGTACTTCGCAGTCGGCTTCGCCCACCACGTGGAGGATGACGGTGTCATAATTACGGTCGCGGTCGTGACCGTGGCGCATCCAGTGCGAGGCCAGGGTATGTATTTCCACACTTCCCACCCAGAGCGTGCCGTCTATCTTCAGCTTGGCATTGAAGAAGTCGGGGCCTGCATGGTGGTTGGGCAGTCCGGGGTCTATCACTTCCACCGGTTGTCCGGCAGTGGTCCGGAGCGGCTTCAGGGGGAAGATTTTGTGTCGCCAGACGTAATGCAGTAGTCGTTCCATTGTTAACAAGACGTTAATGTTGGACGCAAATGTAAGAAAAATCCTATCTTTGCATCCCATTCATTGATTGTTTTTTAACGGCCAACTGCCGGGGAACAGCGCATGCAGCCAAATGACACCAACGAACAAATCATAAAAAGAGCAATGAAAATAGCATTAATCGGTTACGGAAAGATGGGCAAGGAGATTGAAAAGATTGCCCTGAACCGCAGGCATGAGGTGGTCTGCATCATTGACATTGACAATCCGCAGGACTTCGGTTCACCCGCCTTCAAGGGTGCCGATGTGGCCATCGAGTTCACCAACCCGACGGCTGCCTACGGTAACTGCATAAAGGCATTCAACGCCGGCGTGAAACTCGTGTCGGGCAGCACAGGCTGGCTGGAACAGCACGAAGAAGAAATCAGGCAACTCTGCACCACGGGCGGGAAAACCTTGTTCTGGTCGTCCAACTTCAGTCTGGGCATGGCCATTTTCTCGGCGATGAACAACTACCTGGCACGAATCATGAACCAGTTCCCCGTGTACGATGTGAGCATGAACGAGACGCACCACATCCATAAGCTGGATGCACCAAGCGGCACCGCCATCACCCTGGCCGAGGGAATCGTGAAGAACCTCGACCGCAAACACCGTTGGGTGAAAGGCACCCTGCAAGCACCCGACGGCAGTCTGTGCGGCACCACGGAGCACGCCGATGACGAATTGCCCGTCAACTCCATCCGCACGGGCGAGGTGCCGGGCATCCACAGCATCCGCTACGACTCGGAGGCAGACAGCATCACCATCACCCACGATGCCAAGAACCGCAGCGGTTTTGCGTTGGGTGCTGTGCTGGCAGCCGAATATACGGCTGCGCACGAAGGCTTCCTGGGCATGAGCGACCTGTTTCCTTTCCTGCGGTGAGCCGTGTATCCATCAGACATAACCCCTATCCTTTACATTTTAAACCGTCATGAAACAAATACGACCCAAGCAATGGATTAAGTTCGGCATCATTACGCTGGTCTACCTGGCCTTCCTCCTGTGGGTGAAAAGCTGGTGGGGACTGATTGTGGTGCCTTTCATCTTCGATGCCTACATCACTAAGAAGGTGCCTTGGAGCTGGTGGAGAAAGTCGAAGAATCCGGCTGTGCGCAGCGTGATGAGTTGGGTAGATGCCATCGTGTTCGCATTGGTGGCCGTTTATTTTGTCAACCTCTACATTTTCCAGAACTACCAGATTCCGTCCTCTTCGCTGGAAAAATCACTGCTGGTGGGCGACTTCCTTTACGTGAGCAAAATGAGCTACGGTCCCCGCGTGCCAAACACCCCCCTCTCCATGCCACTGACCCAACACACACTGCCGGTGCTGAACTGCAAATCGTACATCGAATGGCCGCACTGGAAGTACAAGCGCGTGGCCGGGTTCGGCAAGGTGAAGCTGAACGACATCGTCGTGTTCAACTTCCCGGCAGGCGACACGGTGGCACTCAACCACCAGATGGAAGACATCTACTCCTTGGCCTACCGTGAGGGCAAACGTCTCTACCCCAACCCCGTGAAGATGGACAGCCTGACGCGCGAACAGCAACGGGTCGTGTACAACCTTTACTACAGTGCCGGACGCAACCAGATTCGTTCCAACCCGCGACTCTACGGCGAGGTGGTGGTCCGTCCCGTGGACCGGCGGGAGAACTACGTGAAACGGTGTGTGGGACTGCCGGGCGACACGCTGCAAATCAAGGACAGGCAGGTGTACATCGACGGGCAGCCCATCGACAACCCGAAGGGATTGCAGTTTAACTACTTTGTACAAACCACCGGCCCGTACATTCCCGAAAACATCTTCCGCGAACTGGGCATCAGTCTGGATGACCAGATGCTGATGAGCGAAGATGCGGGCTGGGAAGCGGCTCTGGTGGAAATGGGGCTGAACCACCGCGACGCACGGGGACGCCTGGCACCGGTCTACCACCTGCCGTTGACGAAAGCCATGTACGACACCCTGTCGGGCAACAAACGGCTGGTGAGCCGCATCGTACCGGAACCCGCGTACTACTCCGGCGACATGTATCCACAGAACCTCTATACCAAGTGGGACCGCGACAACTACGGCCCTGTGTGGATTCCGGCCAAGGGAGCCACCATCACGCTGACCCCTGACAACCTGCCCATCTACGAGCGTTGCATCACCGCCTACGAAGGCAACACGTTGGAGCAACGGACAGACGGCATCTACATCAACGGTGAGCGGACAGACAGCTACACCTTCCAAATGGACTATTATTGGATGATGGGCGACAACCGGCATAATTCGCTCGATTCCCGCTACTGGGGCTTTGTGCCGGAAGACCACGTGGTGGGCAAGCCGATACTCGTGTGGCTGTCGTTGGACAAGGATCGTGGCTGGTTCGACGGCAAAATCCGCTGGAACCGCCTGTTCAAGTGGGTGGACGACGAAGAAGATTAAACCGGTGGCCGTGTGAAAAGGGTTTGGAAGATAGCAGGTGTTCTTGCCGGGGCGATGGTGCTCGCAGTGTTGCTCCGGGGCTGGGTGGCTACTCCCTACCTCATTCCCTCGGCGGGCATGGAGAACTCCCTGTACCGGGGCGAACGCATTTTCGTCAACAAGTGGAGCTACGGGCTTCGCCTGCCGTGGATGCGGCTGTGGGGGTATCACCGGTGGCGCGAACGTCCGGTGGAGAAAGAGGACATCGTGGTGTTCAACAATCCAGCCAACCTGTTTCAACCGGTCATCGACCGCCGGGAGGTGTTTATCGGACGCTGCACAGGCCGTCCGGGCGACACCTTGCTGGTTGATTCGCTCTTTGTTGTCATTCCCTCCGAACGGCAGGCACCCGACCAGAAATTCCTGTATGCTTATCCCCGCTTGCTGGAGCAAAGGCTCGACTCACTCTTGCGGCGACTTTCCATTCACAACAACGAGGTACTGGGCCGGGACTCGGCTCACCACGTGCGCAGCTTCAGCCGTTACGAATACTACCTGCTGGAGCAGGCCATGAACGGAACGTGCTGGATCGAGCCGGTGAACAAACGCGACTCGGCGGCCACGTGGCACCCGCTGGTCATCCCCGCCAAGGGACAGGACGTGCAGGTGTTTCCGTGGAACCGCACCCTGCTGTGCAACACCCTGCTGCTGCACGAAGGCAGACAGGCCGAAATCAGGCACGACACCCTGTTCGTAGAGGGCGAGCCGGTGGAACACTGCCGTTTCACCAGGGACTATCACTGGATTACTTCCAACAACCCGACCAACCTGTCCGACTCGCGGCTGTTCGGCTTTGTGCCCAAGGACCACATCATCGGGCGTGCTTCCCTCATCTGGTTTTCCAAAGAGGAAGGGACGGGACTGTTCGACGGATTCCGGTGGAAACGGATGGGGAGGGCGGTGAAATGAAAACCGTTTACCTGTCTTCCGCCTACCTGGCTCCCGTGTCCTACTACGTCAAGCTGCTGACCTGCGACAAGGCCTGGGTGGAACAGTACGACCACTACCGGAAACAGACCTACCGCAACCGGTGCACCATCGCCGCGCCGGGAGGCACGCTGGCACTCTCCGTTCCCACGGTGAAGCCCGCCGGTGCGAAATGCTTCATGCGCGATGTGCGCATATCCGACCACGGCAACTGGCGGCATTTGCACTGGAATGCCCTGGAGTCTGCATACAATCATACGCCGTTCTTCGAATACTACAAAGACGACTTCCGCCCCTTCTACGGGAAAAGATACGATTTCCTGCTGGACTTCAACGAGGCTTTGTGCGCCCTGGTCTGCTCGCTGATCGACATACAGCCCGACATGGAACGCACCCCGGCCTACCGCACGGAACTTCCCCCGGAAGAAGACTTCCGCGAACGCATCCATCCCAAGAAAGATTTCCGTGTGGAAGACCCGGATTTTGTTCCCTGCCCCTACTACCAGGTGTTTCAGCAGAAGCTGGGCTTCCTGCCCGACCTGAGCATTGTGGACCTGCTGTTCAATATGGGTCCGGAGAGCGTGTTGGTTTTGCAGAAATGTTCCCGGCGGGAAGAATTTTTACGGACAGCCGTGCCGAAGAACGGGGAAAGGTTCTGTTCATATCGTCGTTAAAACAGGGTGTTTCGTCGAGTCTGTTTTTGTCATATCAAATAAATTCTTACCTTTGCACCTGTTCAGAAATCCACAACGATTCCCACTTTCTGGACAACGACCAGAAGAGACTCTCTCTAAATAGCGTTTTTTCATGTATTATTGACTTGTGGCCGTCCTTACCTGTGAAGGTAGGGGCGGTTTTTTGTTTTTCAGGCCTCTTGCTTCTTTTCGCGGATGATGCCCACGCACAAGGCACCCACCATCAGCAATACTCCGGCCAGCACCAGCATGTTTATCTCCGGAGCCAGGGCACCTTCCGGCGTGAAAGCGGCCAGGATGGTTCCGCCCAGTGCGGCTGCCACAATCTGCGGCACACAGATGGTTCCGTTGAACAGTCCCAGGTAAGTGCCCATGTGTCCGCCGCTCAACGAGTTGGTCAGGATGGTAAAAGGCAAGGCCAGCATGGCCGCCCATGCGCACCCGATGAGCAGGAACGAGACGAACAGCAGGTACTGGTTGTGTATGAAGCAGGTAGAAATGAAGCCGATGCCTCCCAGCACAAGGCTGAGCGAGTAGACCCGTTTGCGGCTCTTGAACATCGGGATGCAGACAGCCCAGAGCACGGAGCCGATGGCCTGCACGGCAAACAGCACGCCCACCCAGTTGGCGGCTTCCTGATATTGCAGGCTGGTGGTGTCCAGCACAACCCGCCGCACACCGTCCAGCACGTGTTCCGCAGTGGGGGCATCAAACACGTTGGCCGCGATGCTGCCGTTGGTGTACGTCCACATGAACATGAATGCAGACCAGCAGAAGAATTGCACCAGCCCCACCGTCCAGAACGTTTTCGGAGCCTTTGCGAGCAAACGCAGCATATTGACCTTTTCCTCCTCTTCTTCCTTCGTGATGCCGTGATACTCGGCATATTCGGCAGGCGGCATTTCCTTCACTTTGACAGAAGTGTAGATGACGCAGAAAATCAGGATGGCCGCCCCGATGTAGAAAGAGTATATCACCGAATCCGGGATGACACCCTGCGGTGCCGTGTTGCTGATGCCTATCCAGGCAAAGACGAAGGGGAACAGGTAGCCCACCAGGCTGCCCGCGTTGCACAGGAAGCTCTGGATGGAATAGGCCAGCCCCTTTTGCTTTTCGTTCACCATGTCGCCCACCATCATCTTGAAGGGCTGCATGGCCATGTTGATGGAAGTGTCCAGAAACATCAGCGAGAACAGCCCGAACATCATGGCCGTACCCACCTCCATGCCAAAGCTCCCGGCGTTGGGCAAGAGGTACATCACCAGCACGGCAATCAGCGAACCGATAAATAAATAAGGTATGCGCCGCCCGAAGCGGGTCCACGTCCTGTCGCTGGCTGCTCCCACCAGGGGCTGCACGATGATGCCCGCCAAAGGTGGCAGTATCCAGAAATAACTCAAGCTGTGCGGGTCAGCCCCCAGTGTAGAGAAGATGCGGCTGATGTTGGCACTCTGCAAGGCGTAGGCTATCTGTACGCCAAAAAAACCGAAGCTGATGTTCCACAGCTTCCAGAAACTTAAATCGGGTTTTACTTTCATGATATTGAAACAATTTTTCTGTGTATGGTTATGCGATGTTTTTTCCCCTTTTCGGAAATCATCTGGTCGTTCCCCTGATTACCAGGTTGGTCCGGACAATCCGGTTGCTGTTTTTTTCTTCTCCCTCCAGCCTGCCCTTCAGAATCTGGAAAGCGCTTCTTCCCACCTCCTCCCCGTGCTGGTCCACGGTGGTCAGCTTGGGGTCGGTGTTTTGTGCCACGATGCTGTTTGTGAAGCCGCAGATGGAAACCTCCTCCGGCACCTTCAGGCCCGCCATCTTGCAGGCGTGCAGGATGCCCGATGCCGTTTCGTCGTTGATGGCAAAGAAACCGTCCGGCCGGTCTTCTTTCTCCAGCAGTCCGGGAGTGATGTCAACGGCACGTTCCCAGGTGTCGCATTGCAGCACCATGCTTTTGTCCACGGGCACCTTGTGCTTCTTCATGGCGTCGATGTAGCCGTTGCGGCGGTTCTTGGTGATTTCCAGGTGAGGCGAAGCACCGTAGAAGAAGATGCGTTTGCAGCCCGTCCGGATCATGTATTCCACGGCGGCAAACGAACCCGCATAGTCGTCCACCACGACCCGCCCGGTTTTCAGCCCCGTGCAGATGCGGTCGTAGAAGACGATGGGGATGTCGTTGTTCAGCAGTTCCTGGTAATGGTCATACTGGGGCGTCTCCTTGGCCAGCGAGGCGATGACCCCGCATACACGGGCCGCAAGAAACGCATGGACGATTTTCACCTCCTGTTCGTAAGACTCGTTGCTTTGCGCCACCAGTATGTTGTAGCCTGCTGCGGTGGCCGCCGTCTCGATGCCGCTCAGCACGCAGGAGAAGAAGTGGTGCACCAGTTGCGGCACGATGATGCCGATGGTATTGCTCCGGCTGGCACGCAGATTGACGGCCAGCACATTGGGCTTGTAGTTGTGCTCCTGTGCATAGGCGTGAATCAGGTCGCGTGTCTCTTTGCTGATGTCGGGGTTGTTTTTGAGCGCTCTCGATACAGTAGACGGGGAGACATTCAGGGCTTTTGCTATGTCCTTAATCGTTATCTGCGGTTTGTTCATGGCGTCAATCCATTATTATTTAAATCCAAAGATAACACATCCGCAGTTCGTAGCCAAATTGTGTCCGTAGTTCTGCTTGTTGCATAAAAATATTTCTTTTTTTTGCTGATTGATTCGTTTCCAAAACTCCGTCGGTCCGTTGCATCGAGAGGGGCGAAGGTTTCGGTTGCAAAAATAACGTAATGTCCTGAATATTGTCTGTTTACTGCAAGGCAATCGGTTGACAAGTTGCGCAAACGATTGCGCAACAGCTGCCGGGGAGGAGGCGGACGGAGAGCCGGCATTCTCCGCCGATGCAACCGCAGGACCGGTGCCGGAAGAAGTGCGGAATGTTTGCAGTCATGAGATAAAATATCTACATTTGCAAGGACATCATCAGTTGTATCACAAAAAAACAGAAACACACATGGAAAAGTATGTTTGCACCGTATGCCAGTATGTCTACGACCCTGCGTTGGGCGATCCCGACAACGGCATCGAGCCGGGCACGCCCTTCGGGGAACTGCCCGAGGACTGGGTCTGCCCGCTCTGTGGAGTAGGGAAAGAAGACTTTGAGAAAAGCGACGAATAGGGTATAAATACCCCTGTTGCTCCGCACTTGTACCGCTCGCGTTCCGCACCTGTATCGCTCGCGTTCGACACTTGTATCGCTCCCGTTCGACACAGGTGTGGAACAGGAGTGATACAGGCAAACTTTCTGCCCCGTCCCATCTCGGACGTTTGCGGAATTTACCTATAAAAAGATTTAATAATCCCTCCGCATCCCGATTTATAGTTGTACTTTTGCGTGCATGAATTTATACTATAACAACGTTGTATGGCTGTAAAGGGAAATAGCTATTGCCGTGCGGGGCTGACCGACGAACAGGTACGGGAAAGCCGCGCCAAACATGGAGAGAACCTGCTGACGCCCCCCAAGCGTCCTTCGATGTGGAAACTCTATCTGGAAAAATTTGAAGACCCCGTGGTGCGGGTGCTGCTGGTGGCGGCGTTTTTCTCGCTGGTCATTTCGATTATAGAAAATGAATACGCGGAAACCATCGGCATCATCGCTGCCATCCTGCTGGCCACCGGCATCGGGTTCTTCTTCGAATACGATGCCAACCGCAAGTTCGACCTGCTGAACGCCGTGGGCGAAGAGACACCCGTGACCGTGGTGCGCAACGGCAAGGTACATGAGATTCCCCGCCGCGAGGTGGTGGTGGGCGATGTGGTGATGCTGAACACCGGCGAGGAAGTGCCCGCCGACGGCACGCTGGTGGAAGCCGTGTCGCTGCAGGTGAACGAATCCAGCCTTACGGGCGAACTGATGGTGAACAAAACCACCGACGAAGCCCACTTCGACGAGGAGGCTACCTACCCATCGGACGCAGTGATGCGCGGCACCACCGTGACCGACGGACACGGCACGATGGTGGTGGATCGCGTGGGAGACGCCACCGAGATAGGCAAGGTGGCGCGGCAGGCCACCGAACAGAACCAGGAACAGACCCCGCTCAACATCCAGTTGACCAGACTGGCCAACCTCATCGGGAAGGCCGGCTTCACCATTGCCACGCTTACCTTCATCGTCTTCACCGCCAAAGACCTCTACGCCTACTTCCAGACCAACGAGGTGCAGGGCTGGGAACAGTGGCTGACGGTGGCCAACATCGTGCTGAAGTACTTCATGATGGCCGTCACGCTGATTGTCGTGGCCGTGCCCGAAGGCCTGCCCATGAGCGTCACCCTCAGCCTGGCATTGAACATGCGCCGTATGCTGAAGACCAATAACCTGGTGCGCAAGATGCATGCCTGCGAGACGATGGGCGCCATCACCGTCATCTGTACTGACAAGACCGGCACGCTGACGCAAAACCTCATGCAGGTGCATGAAGCCAGGCTGGACGAGAGCAATCCCGACCTGATTGCCGAAGGCATTGCAGCCAACTCCACGGCCTTCTTAGAGGAAAAAGGAGTGGACGGGAAGCCTGCGGGAGTGGGCAACCCGACGGAAGTAGCCCTCCTGCTGTGGCTCAACGCCCGGGGCACGGACTATATGCCCCTGCGCGAAAACGCCAAGGTGGTGGACCAGCTGACCTTCTCCACCGAACGCAAATACATGGCCACGTTGGTCGACTCTCCCTTGCAAGGGAAACGGGTGCTCTACGTCAAGGGTGCGCCCGAAATCGTGATGGAGAAGTGCAACCTGACCGCCGAAGAAGTGAAAGACTGCAACGCCCGGCTCCTGGCCTATCAGAACAAGGCCATGCGCACCCTGGGGCTGGCCTGTAAGTTTGTGCCTAAGGACGGGCCGACCGACTGTGCCGGGCTGGTGGCCGAAGGCGGCATGACCTTCCAGGGCATCTTTGCCATCAGCGACCCTATCCGCCCCGACGTGCCCGAAGCCGTGAAGCAATGCCAGTCGGCAGGCATCGGCGTGAAGATTGTGACGGGCGACACACCGGGCACCGCCACCGAGATAGCCCGTCAGATAGGGCTGTGGACCCCGCAAGACACCGCGCGGAACCGCATCACCGGCGTGGAGTTTGCCGCCCTGAGCGACGGGGAAGCCCTGGAACGCATCCCCCATCTGAAGGTGATGAGCCGTGCCCGCCCCCTGGACAAGCAACGCCTGGTGCAACTCCTGCAACAACGAGGCGAGGTCGTGGCCGTCACGGGCGACGGCACCAACGATGCCCCTGCCCTGAACCATGCCCAAGTGGGGCTCTCGATGGGTACGGGCACATCCGTGGCCAAAGAAGCGAGCGACATCACCCTGCTGGACGACTCGTTCCGCAGCATAGCCACGGCGGTGATGTGGGGACGCTCGCTTTACAAGAACATCCAGCGTTTCATCGTGTTCCAACTCACCATCAACGTAGTGGCCTTGCTCTGCGTACTGCTGGGTGCCTTCTTCGGCACTTCCCTGCCCCTGACGGTGACACAAATGCTGTGGGTGAACCTCATCATGGACACTTTCGCCGCCATGGCCCTGGCTTCCATCGCCCCCAGCCCGGACGTGATGAACGAGAAGCCGCGCAAACGCACCGACTTCATCATCACCCCCGCCATGCGGAACAACATCCTCGTCGTGGCACCGGGCTTCCTGCTCATCCTGATGGGGCTGCTGGCCTACTTCAAGACACTGCCCGGTGCCGTGCTGCCCGACGGCGAAATGGACGTGCATCACCTCACCGTGTTCTTCACCATCTTCGTCATGCTGCAGTTCTGGAACCTGTTCAACGCCAGCGTGTTCGGCACCAACCATTCCATCTTCAGGGATGCCGGTCATGCGCTGGGGATGCTGGGCGTGGCACTTATCATCCTGGTGGGGCAAATCCTTATTGTCAACTTCGGCGGGAAAGTGTTCCGCACCGAGCCGCTCACACTTGGTGAATGGGGCTGCATCGCAGCAAGCACCTCGTTTGTGTTGTGGATTGGCGAAGCGTGGAGACTGGTGAAACGCCTGCAACACAAAAGCAAAGCCCTATGAACTCCTGTGTGAAAAACCTGCTGATAGACTTTGGCGGCGTGCTCATCGACCTTGACCGCGAGCGGTGCATCGGACGCCTCCGGTCGCTGGGCATCGGGGGCGTGGAGAGACTGCTGGACATGTACCACCAGCAGGACTTCCTGATGCAGCACGAGAAAGGCCTGATCAGTTCTGCCCGGTTCCGCGACATCGTGCGGGAGAAAGCGGCCTCGCCCGCACTGACCGATGCCGCGATAGACGATGCCTGGAACAGTTTTCTGGTGGGCATCCCGGCAACCAAGCTGGAACTGCTGATGCAGTTGCGCCGGCATTACCGCACCTTCCTGCTGAGCAATACCAACGCCATCCATTGGGAGTGGGCGTGCCGCCACGCCTTTCCTTACAACGGCTGGCAGGCGGCCGACTACTTCGAGCGCATCTACCTCTCGTTTGAAATGAAACTGGCCAAGCCCGACCCTGCCATCTTCCGCGCCGTGCTGGATGATGCAGGCATACGTGCCGGAGAAACCCTGTTCATCGACGATGCCGCAGAGAACTGCCGCGTTGCCGCCGGGCTGGGCATTGCCACTTATACGCCAAAAGCCCATGAAGATTGGAGCCACCTTTTCGGATAACCGCCCCAGTGCAGCCACCATCGGTTTCTTCGACGGTGTGCACCTCGGGCACCGCTGCCTGATTGAGCAGGTGCGTGAAGCAGCCTCCGTGCGTGGCCTGGAAACGGCGGTGGTGACTTTTCCCATCCACCCCGCACGGTTGATACGTCCGGACTACGACCTCCGCCTGCTGACCACTTGCGAGGAAAAGACCACCCTCCTGGCTGCAACCGGCATCGACACCTGCGTCATGCTCGACTTCACACCCCGGCTGGCAGCCTTGTCGGCCCGCGACTTTATGGGCATCTTGCGGCAACGCTATTGCATCGAGGTATTGGTTACCGGCTATGACCACCGCTTCGGGCACAACCGCTGCGAAGGCTTCGACGACTATGTGCGCTATGGCCGCGAACTGGGCATGGAGGTACTGCCCGCCCGTGCCTTCTACCTGCGGCGGGAAGAGGGCAAGGCAGGAGTAGCGGCCAGTTCGTCGCTCATCCGCCGGCTGTTGGCTGTGGGAGATGTGACGGAAGCGGCACAGTGGCTGGGCTATGAATATTTTCTTCAGGGAACGGTGGTGGCCGGGCATCACGTGGGACACACCTTGGGTTTTCCCACAGCCAATCTCCGTCCCGACAGTCCTGAAAAGCTGGTGCCTGCAGACGGAGTATATGCCGTCCGTGTGGAGGTGGAAGGCGAAAGATACGGCGGGATGTTGTGCATCGGCACCCGTCCCACACTCGATAATGGGACAGAACGGAGCATCGAGGTCAACATCTTCGATTTCCACGCCGACATCTATGGCCGTCCGTTGCGTTTGTCCTTTGTCCGTCGCACACGGGGTGAACAAAAGTTCAGTTCGATGGACGAACTGGCCCGGCAACTCCGGCAGGACGAGCGGGAAGTGAGGGGAATCTTGAAGAATACACTTCCTTAGAAGAAAAGGCTATACACTCAATACCTGCCTGATTTCTCCAGCAACACCTTATAGTTAGACCATTCCCTCACCCATAAGCGAGTTCGGGATAAACAATGAAACATGTGTGTATATGTATTACCGGAATTTTCATACCTTTGTACAACGAACCTAAAAAAGCACCGCATGGCAACCTATAAATCCCTTCCCTACGGCATATCCGATTTCCGCCGGATCCG